>JBLIDJ010000020.1:0-27698 GCA_047634195.1 Flavobacteriales bacterium | reverse complement strand
TTGTGGGTATCAAGTCACTGGTAAACACGTTTCCTGCCCATATTCCATTCACTGGGGCAGGTGCTTCAGCGCCTTTGACATAACTTCCAACTACGGCATATGAAGCCGCATCTCCACCTGTTACGGTAAGTTCTACTCGGTAGTTTAGTGCATCTATTTCACAGGTTTCAACAGCGCTTACCATTGGTGCGCTATTCACAGTAACGTCTACGTTGGCTGTAACTACTTGACATTGATTAGGTATTGTTGGCGTGTAGGTGTATGTCCCTGAAGCATCGTTTGCTGGATTGAAGGTGTTATTCACACTACTTCCTCCTGTATTTGTCCATGCTCCTGAGGCATCGGGGGTCCCGTTCAGTTGGTCAAACAAGTTAAAAGAATTGTCACCATCACATACGGTTATGGCGCCATCAGTCCCTGGGTCTGGTTGTGCGTTTACTTTTATGCTTACCAATGCATTGGCGGCTAAACATGGTGTATCTGCACTTAAGTCATATCGGAATTCGTATGTATCTGTTGCTACTCTATTGGCATCAAAGGTTGCTGGGTCTACTACTGAACCTGTTCCATCGGCTTTGTCTGTCCATACTCCACCAGCGTCTGGTGTACCACCAAGTTGACTAAACAGGTCTACTATTTGGTCGTTGCATATTTCAATAGTAGCGTCATCTCCTGCATCTGGTTGTCCTGAAACGGTAATGGTAACAAAGGCTGTGTCGTTTGAACAAGGTGCTGTTGCTGGGGTAAGAAATCCAAAAAGGTAATCTCCATCAGCAACAGACGAGGCATCGAAAGTTTTATTTTGATCTCCTGACAATGCTCCTGTGCTTGAAAGGTCTAACCAGAATCCTATTTTTATATCTATCTCTCTCCCATTGAGGCCACTGAAAAGGCTGAAATCTGTTTTCAGGTTACACGTTTTAGCACTTCCGTTTTTCCCTGCATATGGTTGGTCTTCAATAGTAAGGGTCAACAATGCTTTGTTGGCCGCACATGGGCTTAAGGCTGCTACAGTGTATTCTAATACATAACTTATAGTATCTCTTCCATTAGGGTTAAATGTTCCTGAAGGTACATTTGCCCCATCAGTAATGTTGTACCAAGATCCCGGTGAATCAGGTGCCGTAGCACTCAATGCCTCTAATTGGTCAAATAGGTCAATAGCTGTATTATCGCCATTACAAGCTGACATTGTCACGTCGTCTCCTGCAATTGGTGTGCGAACGATTTCTACGATAACGTCTGCATCGTCGCTACTGCAATGTGCTGTAGCAGGCACTGTGTAAGTGTATGTATAAGTGCCTGGTGCAAGCAACGATGGGTTAAGTTCGCCAGTTCCTGTATTGATACTTCCAGGCTGTCCACCATCACTCCATGTTCCATTGGTTCCTTTGTTGAATCCACCTAATTCTGCAAATAAATCGGCAGAAGTTAAGGTTTCACAATAAGACACTTCTCTGTTATTTCCTGCGTATGGTTTATCGTCAAGTTCTACAATTACTAAAGTAGAGGCATCTGCACATGGGCTTGTGCCTGTTACCGTGTATGTGAAGTTGTACGTTCCACCTATGTAGGCTCCTGGGTTAAAGTTGTCTGTGATGGGTGTTGCGCCATTGTACCACGCTCCTGTTAAGTCATGACCTGTAAGTCCTGTAAACAAACTAAAAGCGGGATCATCGGTGCAGGCTGTTAATAAGCTTGCTGTGCCTGAAAGGGGCTTAACAATAACTTCTACACTTACGATACTAGTTCCTGAAGGGCAAGGAGCATCGCCAAGTACACTGTAGGTAAATTCGTATGTTCCAGGGCCAGGAACACTAGGGTTAAAATCAGCCCCTGATAATCCAAAAGTATTGTCATCATCGTTCCAAGTGCCATTAAGCGTAGGAGTACCATTTAATAGAACAAATAAATCAACAGTAGTTTCTGTTTCGCAAGCAATACCGTTGCCGTCTTCACCAGCATCTTTTAGCTCATTGACAATAATGGTGACTGTTTCGTTTAAAGGTATTTCACAGCTAGGAGCATCTGCAAAACGTAAAGCAGTAATGTTAAAGGTAGAATCTTGAGTAGGAGATATGTTTTCTGTAAATGGAGAAGCGTTGATAACCCATGTGTTGTTTGTTATTCCTCCATCTGTTGTGAAATCAACTTCCCAAGGATCAAGACCACCTGTGATGTCGACAGTAATTTCAACGTTGTCTCCCTCACAAATGGTTGCATCTCCCGTAAAAGTTAATTGTAGTTCGGGACGAACTGTAAAATCGGTGCTTATCCCTGTAGGTATTATTTGACAATTTGGTGCGTCATTGTAACTTATATTGGTTACTTCAAAGGTTTGATCGCTTGTATATGGACCAACACTAATGACATTTTCTCCATTAACATTGTTTAAGGGGAACGTTGTTGTGCCGTCAGAATATTCAATATTGTAGAGTCCTGTAGTAGGTAAGAAAATTCTAAAATCACCACTTGTATTGTAACATAGGGTAGTGTCAATGCCTACTGTGACAACCGGGTCTGGTCTTACAATAACCGTAATTGAGTCTGTCAACACAGAAGAACAAAAAGGAGAGTCATCATAAGTAACAGATTCTACTCGATAAGTGGTAGTGTTGGTTAAATTCCCTGTATTGAAAGTATATCCATCAACAATACCGTTGTGATTACTGTTGACGCCATTAGCAGAGATGGTTACATCATAATTATCCAACCCTAAATCCAATTCAATATCGGTATCGGTGTTATTACAGATCTTAATGTCATCAATAAGTGCAGCAGCAGGTAAAGCTCGGATGGTAATGTCAGCTTCATCTTTAAGGTCGGTTAAACAAGCTAAGTCATTAGAGTAAGAAGCACTGATTAAAGTTAGGGTAGTGTTAGCAAAAAGGGCACCTGTGTTAAAAATACTTCCATTTTGAACAGAGGCTAAATTATAAGGACCATTTCCTCCGTTAACAACCACATCATAGTCGTCGTTGGGAGTAATGCTTAGAATAATATCGGCACTATCTCCCTCACAGATATTCTGATCCTCAATGGTAACCTCGGGTTGTTTTTTAACATCTAGTTGTACTTTTTCAGAACCAGAGCAACAATTGTATTCTTCTATTGTCAACGTATATTCAGTTGATACACTTGGGTAGGCAAGAGGATTAGGGATATCCGTTGCAGAAAGGCCTAAGACAGGTGTCCAACTATAGCTTTTAATTCCGTTCTTGGACTTAAAGGTGATAGTCCAATCTTTAATCACTCCGTTGTCTCCTCCAGAATTGTCATTTACCCTCAAACGCCAAGCTCCGTTAGGGTCGTATCCTGTAAAGTTTCTGAAGTCACCAGGATTTTGTTGTGGTCCCCAAGTACCAGTGTAAGGGGCTGCCCCACCATTTACTCGATTGCCTGTTTGTCCGTTTTCAAAACAGGTGTTAACATACCCGTCATTACTACCACCAATTCTATCCGCTAGGTTAATGAAATTACCGCTAGGCGATACTAAACGTACTTGCATATCACTCATCCAAGTATGATCAATGTTCATACAAACTCTTTCAACTGACCAATCACTTGGGTTTAGGCAGTTTACTGTTATGTCAGAAAATACCGTATTGTTACTAGTAATATTAATATCTGTTGTGTTTTCGAATGATTTATAGTAATCCGAAATACTGGTTAAAGCAACACTTGTGGTGTCTAGTTGAATGGTGTCTAGTTCACATTTTTCAGGAATTAATGGAAGTTCAATATCAGTTCCGTCACCTACGGTAATAGATTTGGTAATGCTATTTGTACAAACACCAGGTAATGATTTGATTTGCAAGGTTACGTCGTAATTGCCTGGGGTACTATAATTATGAATAGCATTTATTGAGGTAGCAAAAGCTCCGTCTCCAAAGTCCCACAAGTATTCTAGTGTACCTGAGGGGGAGAGGTAGTTGAAAGTAAAATCTCCACAGCCTCCGGATGTAATATTAAAATCGGGTTGGGGTAATTCGCCAAATTGAAACGTACTACCTATAAAATCTAAGGTAAATCCATCAGTACCATTATCAAATCTATCAACCATCAAGGTGTAACGCCTTCCTGCAGTAACATTTACAGATGGGACGCAAGGTGGACCACCAACAGGGCCAATAAAATCTTCGCAACCAACAGTGTTGGCGCAACCCATTCCGGTTACACCATCACCATCAGGCCAAGTAGGATCTCCTAGACAAGGAGTATAGTTGCAATCTATTTCATTACCAGGACATCCATTAGTTATGTCTCTTAATACCCAATCATAATCTATGGGATTGGTTGGTGTAATTTTAAATTTTAAAACTCCGTTTGTAGCAGCTGTAAATTCGTACCAGTGAGATCTATTCTCAGGGTTTATACCATAACAAGTGCCAGGCTCATCTTTAAGCCCTGAAGAACCGTTAAAACTAGCGAGTGTTATTGGGTTAGCATCACAAATAAATTGTGTGGCGTTACAATCGCTGTATTCAGGTATGTCTAACGGGGGGATTTCAGATACGCAAACTCCAAAATCTCCTGTTTCTCCATTGTTTCCGTCTATCATGATGTAATAAACCGCAGTAGGAGTCATGTTGTAAACAGCAAAACGATTATAAAGTACACCAGCACCCGTGTTCATGTCTTCGTGACAGCCAATTTCTGTTAACCCGCCACCACAAGTCCCGGAGAAAACAGCCGCTTGTGGGTCGTTTAAAGTGTTAGTTGAAAAATTATCGGTAATCATAACTGAACCAGAGGCTGGGGCTGTAAATGAGAACCATACATTATTATCTGATGGTGTATTCCAACAACTAGGGGAAGTGTATGCTTCAGTTGTTGCATTTGTGTTTGTATATACAGGAGAAGTACAAGTAACACCTGCAGCAGCTACTGGTATGTTTATAGCGTTGTTGCAATTGTCGTTTGCAGGCTGGGCGAAACCAGCAAGACTGTTTACAAAAAGGACAAGGAGAAGTAAGTATTTGTACATAACTAGCTAGTTATTGGTGGTTAGTAAGCTTTTTGTTTGGGAGAAACAGCGGTTTTTAAATTTAGTTTCTCTTTTGGTGTTTCAAAACACTCTGTATGTGCTTTTATCATCCAGTCACCACTTGTTGGGAGTATAATTACTACACAACGCATATTTGATTGAATAACAAATGGCTTTTTTTTGTCAAAAGATATATTAGTCTGTGTGAGCTCTAATTCACTTGTTTTTGTGTTATTAATGTCATTTTTGACAACAAAAGCATCATTGGCTTCAATATGAAAAGCATCAATGATCAAATTTATCCCTTGATATGCTTCTCCAGAACAGATGCGATATTCTTGTTTCGATACATCTAACAATTGAATATTTTGACTGTTGATATTTATGTTTTGCGAACATCCAGAAGTCGTATGTTGCGCTTGACTGACGAAAATGATTGAAAAAAAGAATAAAATTGTAGAAATTTGTCTCATAAAATCAAGTTAAAGCAAATTATGTTTTAAGTCAAAAACCTAGTAAATATCACTGGTCTATTGAAGTTTTACCCTCTAAAAATTCTATCAATCAACACGAATATCGGATAAGTGACATTAAATAAACGTAATTATTTTGACATGGTTGCTTTCTAAATTGTTTGTTTTTAGCGATTTAAGAAACTATAGCATCAATAAAGCATCACATCAATTTTATAGTTTAAAATGTTCTCAATTGCAGCGATTTTATATTTTTGCAAAACGAAATTTTACAAACAGAAAAAATATACATATGAAAGTAACCGTTGTAGGTGCCGGAGCTGTGGGCGCAAGTTGTGCTGAATACATAGCTATGAAAGATTTTGCTGCTGAAGTAGTATTGGTTGACATTAAAGAAGGTTTTGCTGAAGGAAAAGCAATGGATTTGATGCAAACTGCATCATTGATTGGGTTTGATACTAAAATCACGGGTGTAACAGGTGATTATAGTTCAACTGCTGGAAGTGATGTTGCTGTTATTACTTCTGGAATTCCTCGTAAACCAGGAATGACTCGCGAAGAGCTTATTGGTATCAATGCTGGAATTGTAAAAGACGTTTCAGGAAAAATAATTGAACATTCTCCGAATGTCATCATCATTGTGGTTTCTAACCCAATGGATACCATGACCTATTTGGCACACCAAGCAACAGGTTTGCCCAAACACCGAATCATTGGTATGGGTGGAGCATTAGACTCTGCACGTTTCAAATATCGTTTATCAGAAGCATTGGGTTGCCCTGCATCAGATGTTGATGGAATGGTGATTGGTGGGCATTCTGATACTGGAATGATTCCTTTGACACGTATTGCTACTAGAAATTCTGTGCCAGTTTCTTCTTTCTTAACTGAAGAAAGATTAAATCAAGTAAAAGAAGACACGAAAGTTGGCGGTGCTACCTTAACTAAATTGTTAGGTACTTCAGCATGGTATGCTCCAGGAGCAGCTGTTGCTTCTATGGTTCATGCCATTGCAACGGATAGCCAAAAAATGTTTCCTTGTTCTTGCATGTTAGATGGTGAATACGGCTTAAAAGATATTTGTATTGGTGTTCCGACCATTCTTGGTAAAAACGGAATTGAGCGTATTGTTGAAATTGCTCTTGATGATGCTGAGAAAACAAACATGATGGAAAGTGCTAAAGCTGTTCGTGCAACAAATGACTTGTTGGCTGCGAATGCTTAATAATAATTGATTTTATGATAAAAAAAAGGCTGCCATACGGCAGCCTTTTTTTGTTTGTCAATTTACTTTCGCAAAAGAAGCTTTTAGTTTTTGAGTGCTTCCATTCGAAGATACTTGGATGTAATAATACCCATTGTCAAAATCTTGAATATTGATATTAAATTCTTTAGTTTGATAGTATTGTTCTGAAAAGACAACTTGGCCAAAGACATTTGTAATGTTTATAGTAAAGTTGTCATGATTTTGAGGGATGTTTAAACTGATGTTGTCAGATGCAGGATTAGGGTATACATCTAACTGCACAAAAGCGTTTGATTCGATTCCAGAGCTTACTGATTTAAGGCAACCATCTTCCCATGTTGGGTCATTTTCGTCAATGAATAAGCTGTTTCCTAATATACCGTGTGCCTTTGTAGATTTGTCAAATGCTAATTGACCCACACCTTCATTTAATTCCCAATGACCTAGAAGCCCTGTTATGTTTTGAATATCTGTGCTATGCATTTCACTTCTAATGATGAACTCGCTACGTTCGTAATTCCAAATACGCACATCACCAATATTGCCGTTAAAGGTGTTGTTTGTAGCAAGATCTTTACCTATTAAAAACGTTGAACTTGATGAACTTACGGTTGTGGTAGACGATAGGTGTCTTTCTCCTGTGTAGTGACCATCTATGTAAAATTGCAACAAACTATTCGATTTTGTAACTGCTACATGATGATAGGCTCCGTCTAGTAACGACCCGTTAAATGTGCCATTATCAATAAGTGAATAGTTCATCCCGTTAAGTTGAACACAAAGCATTTTGTATTGAGAGTCTCCCCAAATAGCATGAAAAAAGAAAAGCATTCCTTCACTTGAATTTGGTCTATTAGAAAAAATCATTGGGTGGTAACGCTGGTCGTTTTCAAATCCTTTTATCCATGCTTCAACCGTGAAATCACCTTGTCCTATTTCATTTAGTGCCATATTTTCTGCTTCAACATAATTGTCATCGCCATTAAAAGTTAGACAATGTTGGTTTTGTGCTACACAAAACTGACATAAGATAAAGGATATTATAAGAAGTACGAGGTGTTTTGATGGTGCTAATAGCTTCATAACATATATTTTAGTGTGACTGTTATGGATTAGACGTATGTATTTTAAAATGGTTGCTAGTTTAATATTCTATCCTTCCATTCGTAAGGCAAAAAGCACGTGTCACTTTTTCCGAACCACCGAATTCTATTTTTTGCTACCCAATCGTAAACAGCGTTTCGGATAAATGGTGGGACTAGCAATAGCAAATATAAAGGCTTGTGCCATACATTTAATTTTGCAGAAGCTCTTAATACAGCACTTGATTGTAAGTATGTTTTATTGTTGGAGTATAAAATGATTGTGTCAGGCCAAGGTTCAGGTATGTGAGCTAAATGTTTTTTTGCCACATCCGATTGCAAAGGTGAAAAATACAATTGATGTTGCTTATCGTATTTAAGTAAATATTGAATGGCTTTGCTACAAAGTAAACAATGACCATCGTAAAAAATAATATTTTCAGGTTCTTGCACGTATGATTTAATTTCAATAAGTAATTAGCTTGAATCAAATGTAAAGTTAAGAGATATAATCTGCGCATGTCTCATTTATTTTTCATGAATTTTATTACAACTCTTATTTTAACATAAATAGGTATTAATCAAGAGTCATTGTCGACGAACAAAACCCATACTTGTATTCCTAATATTTACAGATATTGGCTCATTGTTAACAATAATATGGATGTAGCTTGAAATTGAACGTGAAAACTTTGTGAATGAAATAATTTCATGTAAACTTATGAGTGAAAGTTACATCTCTTTAATAGTAGGCGTTTCAGAACATTTTTAAAGTTATTTATGCTGTTTTCATCATAGATGAAAACAAGTTTCAAAACTTATTTGTAAAAATTGTTTGTATGTCTTGTCATTCTGATTGTGATATTTTATACATAATTCTATATTTGCAACCTTAAATTTTTAAACAACCTAAATATTAGGAAATGCAAAATAAAAGCGCAATCTGGCTATTTACTGTTCTGCTATCGCTGTCATGTTTATACCAATTATCATTTTCTTGGGTAACATCTGGTGTTGAAGAAGAAGCCTTGCAAGAAGCAACATTTCAGCTAGATTCAGTATTAGCTGTAACTCCTGAACTTGACGTCACCAAACAAGATTCAGTGAAGAAGCACTACGAGGAGAAATACCTTAAACGTAATGCTAGTAGAGAAGTTTATCCAGTATTAGGATATACTTATAGCGAGTGTAAAGAAAAAGAAATCAACTTAGGTCTTGACCTTCAAGGTGGGATGAGTGTTACACTGGAAGTTTCTATTCCTGAATTAGTAGTGAATTTAGCTGCAAATTCTAAAGATGAAGGATTCAGAACAGCTATGAGTGAAGCCGTTTCACGTCAACAAGAAAGTCAAGAAGACTTTATCACCTTGTTTGCTAGAACATACGATGAGTTAGTGCCAGAAGGTAAACTAGCCGCTGTATTCCATAGCCGTGATAACAAAACCTTATTTCCTAGAGAAGCTACCAACGAAGAGATTGTAGTTGTTTTAAGAGATGAAGCTAAAGTAGCTATTGACAATACCGAAAAAATTATCCGTACACGTATCGATAAATTTGGTGTTGCACAACCAACCATTCAAAAACAACAATACTCTGGTCGTATTCTTATAGAATTGCCAGGAGTAAAGGATAAGTCTCGTGTACGTAAAGTATTACAGAGTACTGCAAACCTTGAGTTTTGGGAAACGTATGATAATTCGAAAGTATCTCCAATTTTAAGTGAGATTAACAATATTGTTAGTACCACTCTTTATCCTGATGCTGCCAAAGTATTGGAAAAAGATAGTGCGGCACAAACAAGTACTTCAAATGAAGAGGATGAATTGCTAGATTTATTAAGCGAAGATTCTACTGCTTCTGATTCTACAACTGCATCAAACCTTGAGAATGATTTGACAACAGAGCAACAACGTCAATTGAATCCATTGTACAGTGTTATGAGTCCTGCTGCTTATCCAGATCAAGCAACAGGTCAGTACAAATTGATGGAAGGATGTGTTGTTGGATTTGCATCGGTTGCAGATACCTCAGACGTAAACAGATATCTAGCGCTTAAACAAGTAAAAGGTTTAATTCCAGCAGACATGCGTTTGTTGTGGGGTGCTAAACCTAGCAAAGAAGGTGTTGTAAGTTTATATGCTATCAAAGTTACTACTCGTGATGGTAAAGCACCTCTAGACGGAAGTGTGATTGTAGACGCTGCTCAAGATTTCAACTTTAAAGGGGAAATTGAAGTAGTCATGCAAATGAATGCTGATGGAGCAACCTCTTGGGCAAAAATGACTGCAGCCAATATTGGTAAACCAGTAGCTATTGTGTTGGATAACGCTATCTACTCTGCACCATTTGTACAAAGTGAGATTCCTAATGGACGTTCTACTATTTCTATGGGATCAGGTTCTAGAGGAGATCAGTTAAACGAAGCAGAAGATTTAGCTAACATTCTTAAAGCGGGTGCATTACCTGCTCCTGCAAAAATTGTTGATGAATCTGTTGTTGGTCCTTCTTTAGGTCAAAAAAATATTGACTCTGGTTTCATGTCATTCTTAATTGCCTTGGCAGTGATACTTTGTTACATGGTATTTTATTACCGTGGTGCAGGAGTTGTTTCTGATATCGCATTAGTAGCTAACTTGTTTTTCTTAATAGGCGCATTAGCATCTATTCAAGCATCACTTACTTTACCTGGTATTGCAGGTATCGTCTTAACCATTGGTATGTCGGTCGATGCAAACGTACTTATCTACGAGCGTATTCGTGAAGAGTTAGCCGTTGGGAAAAGTGTTAAAGCAGCGATTCAAGAAGGATACAAGAAAGCTTATGCAGCTATTATTGATGCCAACTTAACTACCTTGTTAACTGCTTTTGTATTAGCAGCATTTGGTTCAGGACCAATTAAAGGATTTGCAACTACCTTGATCATTGGTATTTTTACCTCTTTATTCTCAGCAATCTTTATTACTCGATTAATTTTCACTTGGAGATTAGAGCGTAACAAGAAAATTACTTTCTCTAGCAAGTTAACAGAAGGTTTGTTTAAGAACACAAACGTAAACTTTGTTGGTAATCGTAAGAAATTCTACGTAATCAGTGCCATTGTTATTGTTGCTGGTATTGCATCGTTTGCAAACAGAGGATTGAACTTAGGAGTAGATTTTACCGGAGGTAGAACTTACACGGTCAAGTTTGATGAAGTTGTCCCACAAGATGCTGTTAAGTCGGCATTAGGAAATGTGTTTATTGCTGAAGACGGTAGAAAACAATCTCCAGAAGTGAAAACCTTTGGGGCACCGAATCAGGTAAAAATCACCACTAACTTCATGGTTGAAAAAAATGGACAAGAAGTTGATGCTGTTGTTGAAAGTAAATTACATGAAGGATTAAGATCTCTTGAAACAGATTATAGTATTGAAGAATCAAGAAAAGTAGATCCTACTATTTCTGATGACATTGAAGCTTCTGCTTTCTTAGCAATCTTCTTCTCATTATTGGTGATTTTTGCATACATCATTTTCCGATTTAGAAAATGGCAGTATGGTTTGGGTGCCTTGGTAGCCATGTTCCATGATGTTGTTATTGTATTGTCATTGTTCTCTATTTTTTATGGTGTTTTACCATTCTCTTTAGAGATTGACCAATCATTTATTGCAGCAATCTTAACAGTTGTAGGTTACTCTATTAATGATACCGTGGTTGTGTTTGACCGTATTCGTGAATACTTAGGGATACGCAAACGTGATGACATGAAAGATGTAATCAACGATGCATTGAACAGTACCTTGAGTAGAACAGTAAATACTTCGGTTTCTACCTTTGTGGTATTATTAACTATCTTCTTATTGGGTGGTGAAGGTATTCAAGGATTTGTATTCGCATTAATGATTGGTGTTATTGTAGGTACATACTCTTCATTGTACATTGCATCTCCATTGGTTATGGACTTAGGAGCAAAGAACCTAGAGGATCCTAAATAAGATTTTCAAACAAATATTCTATTTTCAAACCCCTCCTTTGTGAGGGGTTTGTTATTTTGTCATGTTTAGTTTTTACCTTTGTAAAAAACTTAAGTACTATGTTGTTATTTCTGAATTTAGGAGGCGGTGAAATTTTTGTGATTTTATTAATCACTTTACTTTTTTTTGGATCCAAACGAATTCCTGAAGTTGCCAAAACATTAGGCAAAGCTATTCGTCAAATGAAAGATGCTTCTGGAGCAATACAACGCGATATTCAAGATACAACACGTGATATGAAACGTGACTTGAATGTTAAGAAGCACCTGGAGGATGAGATTAAAGACTCCTTGAAATGAGTATAGCATTACTAATTTTAGGATTAGTAGTTTTATTAATAAGTGGAGAACTTCTTGTTAAAGGAGCTGTTGGCTTGGCTACTAAATTTCATGTATCACCCTTAATTATTGGCCTTACCATCGTTTCTTTTGGTACTTCCGCTCCCGAACTTATTGTTTGTATTGAAGGCTCTTTAGCTGGTTTAAACGAGATTGTTGTTGGGAACATTGTTGGTTCCAATATTGCCAACTTAGCCTTAGTGCTAGGTCTTACCTGTTTAGTGTTCCCAATTGCTATTGATAAAAATAGCATTAGAGTAGATTGGCCATTGATGATGGTAGCATCTGTTCTGTTTGCTTGGTTTGCGTTTGATCAAGTTATTACACAAGTAGAAGCCGCCATTTTGTTTTTTGTGTTACTCAGTTATTTAGGGTATCTATTTTTCTTTTCTAAAAAGCAGAAAGCCGATATTGTGAGTGAAGCTTCAGAGATGTCTAAAGATGCAGACAAGAAGTCAAACACTCAATTGTTATTGTACATCATTCCTGCTTGTTTTGGTTTGTATTTTGGTGCCAATTGGTTTTTAGAAGGAGCAACAGACCTTGCAAAGATATTTGGCGTTAGCGACCATGTGATAGGCGTTACTGTTGTGGCATTTGGGACAAGTGTACCAGAGTTAGTAACCTCTATGGTTGCCGCTTTTCGAAAACAAACCAATATTTCCATTGGTAACATCATAGGTTCAAACATTTTTAATCTGCTCGGTGTATTAGGAGTAACTGGCATGATTAAAGCCATTCCTGTTTCAAACACCATGCTTTCTGTTGATATTTATTGGATGCTGTTTGTCTCGGTATTATTATTTCCATTAATGATACTTGGCAAAAAGTTGAACTGGTGGAAAGGCATCGTATTATTTTCCATCTATGTTGCTTACATCCTTTTGCAATTCAATTTTTAATAAAACTTAATAAACACCCCCTTAAATATCAGGGGGTATTTGCTTTAAAAATAGTTTTATCACACTAATCTCTTCATTTTTTTAGGGTTGTTAATAAAAAATTAATAATTCTTATGTCTTCGAAGACAAAAAACATTTAATTTTGCGGTCAAATAAAACTAATAACTAATAAGTTACTATGGCTACTTTTAGATTCAAAGCGTTAGAAGAAGTGTTAAACCGTGAAGCTATTCACACGACACCTCCCAGCAAAGTTTCAGATTATTATGGTGAGCATGTTTTTAATCAAAATCAAATGCGTGAGTATTTGACGGACGACTCTTACAAGTCGGTTAAGGAAGCTATTGAACATGGAACAAGAATTGACCGTAAAATTGCCGATCAAGTAGCATCAGCAATGAAAGATTGGGCTTCTACTTTAGGAGCAACACATTATACACATTGGTTTCAACCATTAACTGGTTCTACTGCTGAAAAGCATGATGCTTTTTTTGAGCCTATAGAAGGTGGTAGAGCAATAGAGCGTTTTGATGGCTCTTTGTTAGTGCAACAAGAACCAGATGCATCTAGTTTTCCAAATGGTGGTTTAAGAAACACGTTCGAAGCAAGAGGGTACACTGCATGGGATCCTTCATCTCCAGCCTTTGTTATTGGAAAAACACTTTGTATTCCTACCATATTTATATCATACACTGGCGAAGCACTAGACAACAAAATGCCTTTGCTAAAAGCACTGCATTTAGTAGAAGAAGCAGCTGTTGAAGTATGTCAATATTTTGATAAAAACGTCACTAAAGTTCACACCACACTTGGTTGGGAACAAGAATACTTTTTGGTAGATACTGCTTTGTTTAATGCGCGTCCTGACATCATGATGACAGGTAGAGCATTGTTTGGTCATACACCTGCCAAAGGACAACAGCTAGACGATCATTACTTTGGTTCTATTCCAGAACGTGTGGTTGCCTTTATGCGAGATTTCGAAACGCAATCGTTACAATTAGGTATTCCAGTAAAAACACGTCACAACGAGGTAGCACCTAATCAGTTTGAGTGTGCTCCTGTTTTTGAAGAGGCTAACTTAGCTAACGACCATAACCTATTGTTAATGGATTTGTTAGAAAAGGTTGCACGCAAGCACAACTTTAGAGTGTTGTTGCACGAAAAACCATTTGCTGGATTGAATGGTTCTGGAAAGCACAACAACTGGTCTATGGCTACCAACACAGGTGTCAATTTATTAAGCCCTGGGAAAAACCCAAAATCAAACTTACAATTCCTTACGTTTTTAGTAAACACTATAAAAGCGATACACGACAATGCTGATATCTTGAGAGCAAGTATTGCTTCAGCAGGAAATGATCATCGTTTGGGTGCTAACGAAGCGCCACCGGCAATCATTTCGGTATTTATTGGATCACAATTATCTAAAATGCTTGACGATTTAGAAAAATCGATCAAAGCAGGTAAGATGTCTCCTGAGGCAAAAACGGAATTGAAATTAAGTATTGGTAAAATCCCTCAATTGTTGTTGGACAATACCGATAGAAACAGAACTTCTCCTTTTGCTTTTACTGGAAACAAATTTGAGTTTAGAGCTGTTGGATCGACTGCTAACTGTGCACAAGCCATGTTAGCATTAAACACGATCGTTGCTAAGCAATTGCAATTGTTTAAAGTAGAAGTTGATACACGTATTGAAGCTGGTGATAAGAAAGATGAAGCAATCTTAAAAGAACTTCAAAAACTAATTACGGCTTCTAAGAAAATTCGTTTTGAAGGAAATGGATATGGCGACGAGTGGGTAAAAGAAGCAGAAAGTAGAGGACTTAGCAACTTAAAAGATACACCAAGAGCGCTGGACGTAATGGTAGCTCCCGCAACAAAAGAGTTGTACGGATCTTTAGGCATTTTCTCTTCACAAGAATTAGATGCGCGTCACGAAATAGAGTTAGAGAACTATACCTTGAAACTGCAAATTGAGTCTCGTTTAATGGCTGATTTAGCCCAGAATCACATTATACCTACAGCATTTACTTACCAAAACAGATTGCTCGAAAACCTAAGAGGCTTAAAAGAATCGTTTGGAAAAGAAAGCGAAACTTTAGGGGCTACTCAGATAACTATTGTTAGAGAGATAAGCAATCATGTCAACACCATCAAAACCAACGTAGATTTAATGATTACTGCTCGTAAAAAAGCAAATACTATGGAGTCTGCTAGAGATAAAGCATTTTCATATTGCGATGATATTAAACCATTTTTTGATGTGATACGATATCATGCCGACAAACTGGAAATACTCATTGACGATGAGCTATGGCCTTTGCCAAAACTAAGAGAGTTACTATTTACACGTTAATATGAAAAGGAGCCGAAAGGCTCCTTTTTTTATGCTTATTATTTACCCAGATAATCGTAAGAAATGTATTTAGGTTTTAATAGACATGCAATAACTGTTCATTATTCTAGTTTCAATCACTACTCATTTGAACCACGACAGCGTTTAACTTAACAAGGCATTATTGTTTGTTGGAGCTATCAATTAATGGATTGAGTTGTGGTAAGTGAAAATGAAACTTTACAGCAATTAATCGAAATGCGATAACAGTCAATGCTGCAGTTAGTTCCGTTACTCCTCTAGGAAAGTTGAAATGATTACAAGCGAAATATACTACACCACCCAACACACTAGCGAGGGCATAGATATCTTTCCGCAAAATAAGTGGAACTTCATTTAGCAATACATCTCTTATTACTCCACCCAAAGAACCAGTAATAGTACCCATGACAATACACACCCAAAAAGGTAAGCCAGCATCAATGCTTTTTGTTATGCCAACAATCGTGAATAAACCAAGTCCTATGCTGTCAAATAAAAACAAGGTGACACCCAATTTGAATAGTTTATTTTTAAATAATAAAGTAGCAATCAAAGCAATACCTGTTGTAAGGAAGTATTTAGCATCTAACATCCAAAATGGAGTTACTCCTAATAATAAATCTCTAATAGTTCCTCCACCAATAGCTGTAACAAGCCCTATAATAAACGCACCAAACAAGTCAATCTGTTTACGAGAAGCTATCCTTATACCACTTATTGCAAAAGTAAATGTTCCTAATACATCTAATAAAATGGTGAAATTTGTATGCATTTATAATTTTTTAAAGTCGAAAATACTCAAGTTACACAGATGACATCGATACTGAAACAGCAATAGGTTCGTAGTTAAATAATAATCCCTTTTGTTTCATTCATTAAATCCAACGAGTATAACAAAGGTAAAGAATGATTCGTTCTAGACATGGGTAATTTGAAAGCTTTAGTTGGTGCTTAAAAGACCTTGTTCTGCTTGTATAATAGGAGGTAATATCAATTTAACTTGGATTAATAGCTCATTTGATAATGACTAGTAAAGTTTCTTATTAGTGAAAAGCTTGAAATAAGAAGAGGCATATTAGAAAGCAAAAAAGGAGCCTTTCTTTCAGCTCCTTTTTTTGTAAGGTATTTTATTTTAATACACTTTAATTTACGGAGTAATACCATTAAAACTAATTTGACCATTATAAAGAAAATCGGACATAATCCATTCTTTACTTGTTGCTCCGGCTAGGAATTGCATTTTTTCAGACAGAGATGGTGTCGAGGGCGGTGTATTTGTATTGTTAGTTGCTGGAGATGCTTTGTCTTTACTACAAGATAATAGCATTAAAGCCATAACTGCAATTGTTGAAAGATTCTTTAACTTAGTGGCAAGGTTTAATGTGAAAGTATGGTTTTCATTCCCTTTTATAAAAGGGAAATTTTTCCTAAATTTAATGGGAGATATGTTTGAGATTTAAATGAGCGAAGTTTTTTTAAGTAAAAAAGTATAGCGTAAGTCTCCTGAAAACTTCTGGCTTACTTTTTGATTTTGATGTAAAATACCTTATCATAATTAATTATATTCGCAGAGACTTTTAGAGTTAAAAAAATTGAACAATATGAAATTATTTCGCGTAGTGCTTTGTAGTATTTTGTTGCTTACTACTGTAGGTTTACATGCACAGTCTAAAGCAACTAAAGGAGCCGATTCAGAATTTGCCAGCAAAGCATATTTTGAAGCTATTAGCCAATACAAAAAGGCGTATGGACAAGAATCGGGTCAAGCACAAAAAGCTCGTATCATTTATCAAATAGCACGTTGTTATCAATTGCTCAGCGATGATAAGATGGCTGAAGAGTGGTACTTAAAAGCTATTAATGCAAAGCACCCTGACAATAGTAAGTACTTGTACATTGGTGATGTAATGAGAAATCAAGGGAAGTACAAAGAAGCAAAAGTATATTACAAAAAGTTCTCACAAGTTTCGCCAAAAGACAATGGTGGTAAATTAGGAATTAAAGCCTGCGACATGGCTATACTTTGGGTAAACGATCCTACACGCTATCAAGTGGAAAACATTGGTATGTTGAATACCAAACAATATGATTTTGGTTCTGCATATGCTACTAAAAGAAACAATGCCATCGTTTTTTCATCTTCAAGAAACAGCGCTTCTGGAAATGCAATGGATCCTAAAGTTGGTGAAAACTACCAGGATATATTTATATCTAACATTGATAAAAAAGGAAAATGGAGTGAGCCTCAATTGCTTGACCCAATGATTAACTCTAAAGAGCACGAAGGAGCCGCTTCTTTTAATGCTAAAGGAGCAAAGATCTATTTCACAAGGTGTGTGTCAGGAAAAAAAGATGCGGTAGAATGTGATATTTATGAATCGCCAAAAGTTGGGTCGAGTTATACAGAGCCTACAAAAATGGGCATGAGACCTGCTGGCGATGATAGTTCTTCGTTTGCGCACCCATCAGTGAACTATAAAGGTGATCGAATGTTTTTTACTTCAGACATGCCAGGTGGCTTTGGAGGTAAAGATATTTGGATGATTAAGTGGGACAAAAAAGCAAAAACATGGAGCGCACCTATCAACTTAGGAAGTAAAATCAATAGCAAAGGAGATGAAATGTTTCCTTTCATCCGAAAAGACAATATGCTGTATTTCGCTTCTACAGGTCACGCTGGAATGGGAGGATTAGATATTTTTAAGGCTAAACCAACAGGTGATGATAAATGGGGAGCAGCAGAAAACATGAAATCTCCTATCAACTCTCAAGCGAATGATTATGGAATTCATTTTGACGGAGTAAAAGAGCAAGGGATGTTTACTTCAAACAGAGAAGAAGGAAAAGGGAAAGATGACTTATATAGTTTTTACCTACCACCATTAGAATTTACCTTACAAGGGAAAGTAACTGATAGAGGTGCTAAAATACCTGTAGTTGGTGCAACCGTAAAAGTAATTGGTTCTGATGGGACATCTTTTGAAACGTTAACAACTACTACTGGGGAATTTAAGTTTGCAGAAAACGGAACAAAAAGATTTATCCAAGAAAGCACTACTTACAGTATAGTAGTCAGTAAAACAGATTACTTAATTGGAAAAGACCGTATTTCAACCATTGGACTGGATGAATCAACAATTTTCTTTCAAGACTTTCTAATTCAATATTCACCACCATTTATGGCTGTTTCTTTTCCTGAGGTACAATATGCTCTTGGTAGTTGGGAATTGTTGCCAAATTCAAAAGATTCATTAGAATTTTTGTATGAGATATTGATTGACAACCACACCTTAGTAGTGGAACTACAAGCACATACCGATAGTCGTGGTTCAGACGCTGCTAATATTACCCTTTCTCAAAAGAGAGCACAAGCATGTGTAGACTTCTTAATTGAAAGAGGTATACTCAAACAAAGGTTAGTAGCCAAAGGATACGGTGAAACAAAACTTAGAAAATCGGACGCAGACATTGCTAAATTATCAGCTTCTCAGCAAGAAAAAGCGCATCAAAAAAATAGGAGAACTGAATTCTCCGTATTACGAAACGATTACATCCCAAGTGACGAAATAGCACCAGCAAACAAATAACGCAATTATTAATATTAAAAAGCACTCCGTATTTTACGGGGTGCTTTTTCTTTTTTTATATCATGTCAAAAGATTCTAGGTATATGCAACGAGGAGTGTCCGCTTCAAAAGAAGATGTGCACCAAGCAATTAAAAATGTGGATAAAGGACTTTTTCCAGAAGCATTTTGTAAAATAATTCCAGATTATTTAACCAACGATGAAGATTACTGTTTGGTCATGCATGCCGATGGGGCAGGAACCAAATCATCTTTGGCATATATGTACTGGAAAGAAACCGGAGATGTTTCTGTTTGGAAGGGTATTGCGCAAGATGCACTAATCATGAATATCGATGATTTGTTGTGTGTAGGTGCTACAGACAATATTTTACTATCATCAACTATTGGTAGAAACAAAAACCTTATTACGGGGGAGGTGCTATCTGCCATTATTAATGGTACGGAAGAATTACTTGCCGATTTAAAAGAAATGGGCGTGACCATTCATAGCACTGGCGGAGAAACAGCTGATGTGGGTGATTTGGTGAGAACCATTATTGTTGACAGTACGGTAACAGCTCGTTTGAAAAGAAGTGATGTTATTTCTAACAAAAACATCAAGCCAGGAAATGTGATTGTAGGATTGTCTTCTTCGGGGCAAGCTACTTATGAAAAAGAATACAATGGCGGAATGGGAAGTAATGGACTTACTTCTGCACGACACGATGTGTTTGGCAAAGAATTAGCTACTAAATACCCAGAGAGTTTTGACCCAGCAGTACCAGCTGATTTAGTGTATTCAGGAAATGTTGGACTATTGGATGCCATAGAAGGTGTTTCATTAAATGCAGGGAAATTAGTACTATCTCCAACCAGAACGTACGCACCTGTTATTGCCAAAATATTAGAAACATACCGAAGTCAAGTAGACGGCATGGTTCATTGCAGTGGCGGAGCACAAACCAAAGTCTTACATTTTGTCAAGGACGTACATGTGATTAAAGACAATTTGTTTGATATGCCACCGCTTTTCAAATTGATTCAGGAGCAGTCAGGGACTAGTTGGGAAGAAATGTACCGCGTATTTAATATGGGACATAGAATGGAATTGTATGTTCCTGAAAATATTGCTCAAGAGATTATTGCTATTTCAGAATCCTTTAATATTCCTGCTCAAATTGTAGGGAGAGTAGAGGCAGCAGATAAAAAGAAATTAACGATTAAAAGCTCTGTAGGAGAGTTTATATATCATTCATAAGCATGGATAAATTATTAGGAAAATTACAAGCTATTAAGGATCGTTGGGACGAGGTTGCGAAGCAAATTGTTGACCCCGATGTAATAGCTGATATGAAAAAGTATGCAAAGCTCATGAAAGAATACAAAGACCTTGAGGTCATTGTAGATGCATACTTAATTTATAAAAACACGATAGATA
This sequence comes from Flavobacteriales bacterium, assembly GCA_047634195.1. Lineage (GTDB taxonomy): Bacteria > Bacteroidota > Bacteroidia > Flavobacteriales_D > Luteibaculaceae > JBLIDJ01. The sequence goes on along the minus strand of JBLIDJ010000020.1, from coordinate 7,269 downwards.
ATTTAGAATCATCAAAAGAAGTTTTGAAAACCGAAACGGACGATGATTTTAGGGATATGGCTAAATCCGAAATCGGAGAATTGTCAACAAAAAAAGACGCATTAGAGGAAGAAATAAAGGTATTGTTAATACCCCAAGATCCTTTTGATAATAAAGATGTTATTGTTGAATTGAGAGCAGGTACGGGTGGTGATGAAGCCAGTATTTTTTGCGGAGATTTACTGAGAATGTACACCAAATATATTGAAACCAAAGGCTGGACCATGGAATTGGTTAATGCCAATGTTGGAACTGCTGGTGGATATAAAGAGATTTCATTTTCAGTTAGTGGAGCTGAGGTGTATGGTACTTTAAAGTATGAGTCGGGTGTTCATCGTGTTCAACGTGTTCCTGAAACCGAATCACAAGGAAGAGTGCATACCAGTGCTTCTACAGTTGTAGTAATGCCTGAAGCTGATGAGATTGAGTTTAATCTTGATTTGAAGGATGTGAAAAAAGACACGTTTAGGTCTTCTGGAGCAGGTGGTCAGCACGTAAATAAGACAGAGTCAGCAGTTAGGCTTACTCACTTACCAACGAATACGGTGGTTGAATGTCAAGATGGTCGTTCACAGATTAAAAACTACGAGCAAGCACTAAAAGTGTTGAAAGCAAGATTGTACGAAGTTGAGGTAGTGAAAGCAGAAAAAGAAAGAGCTGCCGAACGAAAGTCTCAAGTAAGTACAGGAGATAGAAGTGCTAAAATTAGAACATACAATTATCCACAAGGGCGCGTAACAGATCACCGAATTGGGTTAACACTTTACAACCTTGATGGGATCATTAATGGTCAAATACAAGAGATTATTGATGCTTTGAAAGTTGCTGAAAACGCAGAGAAATTACAAGCAGGTTTACAAGAAGAATTATGAATAAAGCAGCCATAACACAGAGCATCAGAGAAAAACGTTCGTTTTTGTGTGTTGGGTTAGATACCGACATTAACAAAATACCTAAGTTTTTATTGAAGGAAGAAGATCCTATCTTCGAATTCAACAAGCGAATTATTGATGCGACAAAACATGTGGCTGTTGCCTACAAACCAAATTTAGCCTTTTACGAATGTCATGGCCCAGCAGGCTGGGAAAGCTTACGTAAAACGATGGACTACATTCCAGAAGGCATCTTTACCATTGCCGATGCTAAGCGCGGTGATATTGGAAATACTTCTAATTATTACGCGCAAACTTTTTTTAACTACTACCAATTCGACTCGGTTACAGTGGCACCTTACATGGGGCACGACAGTGTGCAACCTTTTATGTCATTTCCAGATAAGTGGGTGATATTACTCGCATTAACTTCAAATGAAGGAGCCTTGGATTTTCAAAACTTGAGCCTTGAAGGAGGAAAAAAAGTGTTTGAAGCAGTGATTGAAAAAAGCAAGGAGTGGGGAAGTGCAGAAAATCTAATGTATGTTGTCGGTGCTACGCGTGGCGAGCAATTGGCCGAAGTTAGGGCTATTGCACCAGATAATTTCTTTTTAGTACCAGGTGTGGGAGCACAAGGTGGTAGTTTGGAAGAAGTGGTGAAATATGGCGCAAATGAAGATTGCGGTTTGTTGGTAAATTCTAGCCGCGGTATTATTTATGCTGGAGGCGACGAACTTGACTTTCACATAAAAGTAAAAGAAGCAGCAGAAACCTTACAACAAGAAATGGATGCCATGCTCAAGCAGTATTTGAAGTGGTAGATTTATGTTTTACTCAACGACTTTTTAAGAAATAAAACTAAAAAACTCGATGCATTCAATTGCATCGAGTTTTTTTATGTGATTAGCAAGAATTGTCAGAAACGTTTTGAATTTAATAAGCCATCAATTCATGCACAGCATCTACCAGTTTTCTATTGGCCATGTATTGTTTTTCTATGTCAACAGCGAATGGGATGGCTGTATCCATACTTGCGCATCTTTTTACAGGAGCGTCTAAAGCTTCAAAACAATTCTCGGTGATTAATGCGGCTATTTCAGCACCCACTCCACCCGTAAAATTATCTTCGTGAAGAACAATTACTTTTCCATTCTTTTTTGCAGCTACATAGATAGCGTCTGTATCCAATGGAGCAAGCGTTCTTAAATCCAATATTTCCATCTTGATGTATGGTAAATCATTGGCAGCTTTTAGTGCCCAATGAACACCCATCCCGTAGGTAATGATAGTTAAATCTGTTCCTTCGTTCACTACGTTAGCTTTTCCAAAAGGAATGGTGTAATGCCCTTCAGGGACATCGCCCGAAATACTTCGGTAAAGTGCTTTATGCTCAAAAAACAACACTGGATTTGGGTCTTCAAACGATTCTAGGAGCAATCCTTTCGCATCTGCGGGGAAAGCAGGGTAGGCAATTTTTAATCCTGGCGTATGAAAAAACCATGCTTCGTTGCTTTGACTATGAAAAGGCCCAGCACCTGTTCCACCACCTGTAGGCATACGCACTACTACATCGGCGTTTTGACCCCAACGGTAATGAATTTTGGCGAGGTTGTTAATAATTTGATTAAATCCACAGGTAACAAAATCGGCAAACTGCATTTCCATCATGGCTTTCATACCATTGATAGACAATCCTAAAGCAGCACCAACAATGGCCGATTCGCACAAAGGAGTATTTCTTACACGTGGTTTGCCAAATAGGTCAACAAAACCATCGGTTACTTTAAATACACCACCATAATCGCCTATGTCTTGTCCCATCAGTACCAAGTTGTCGAACTTGTACATGGCCTCTCTTAAACCTTCTGTTAAGGAGTCAATAAAACGGATGTTTTTTGTTTGCTTAGATGGAAGATGAGTAACATGTTCAAAAGGAGCAAACATGTCGTTCAATTCTGTCTCCTCGTTTGGAATGATAGCAGGCTCGCTATCCGCTATTTTTAATTCTGCTTTTATGTGTTTTCTTAAATCTTCTTTGATGGTTTCTAATTCTGATGCAGCATAAACATTTTCTTGCAGTAAAAATTGCTCAAAATTATCAACAGGGTCTTTCAGTGACCAAGTGTCTTGCAATCCTTCAGGGTAATATTTAGTTCCTGATGCTTCTTCATGCCCACGCATTCTAAAAGTCAAAGCTTCCAATAAGATAGGTCTTGGATTTTTCTTAATGCTTTCAGATAATTTTTTGATGGTTTGGTAAACTTCCAAAATATTGTTTCCATCAACTTGCACAGCCTCCATACCATAGCCAATTCCCTTGTCAATAAATTGCTTGCACTTAAATTGTTCGGATGAAGGGGTAGAAAGCCCCCATTGGTTGTTTTCAACCACAAAAATGACAGGTAAATCCCAAACAGCAGCTACATTCAAGGATTCATGAAAATCGCCTTCACTGGCACCGCCATCACCGGTGAATACTAAGGTTGTCTTTTGTTGTTTTTTTAGCAAATTAGCTAAAGCGATACCGTCGGCAATTCCCAATTGAGGGCCTAGGTGAGATATCATTCCCACCAAGTTATATTCTTTGCTACCAAAGTGAAAAGAACGATCACGTCCTTTTGTAAATCCATTTGCTTTTCCTTGAAATTGTGAGAACAATCTGCGCAAAGGAATTTCTCGGGTTGTAAACACCCCTAAATTGCGGTGCATAGGCAAAATAAATTCGTCTGAATCTAATGCTGCGGCAGCGCCAACAGAGATTGCTTCTTGCCCAAAGCCAGAAAACCATTTAGATATTAAACCTTGACGCAAAGAAATAAGCATGCGCTCTTCAATAAGTCGAGGCAAAATAATTTGTTGATACAAGGTTTTTAGTTCTTCGTTACTAAAACTAGATCGGTCGTATTTCAATTGAACTTCTAACATGGTTTCCATAAAGCAAAATAAAGGAGCAAAGTTAACACCCTATTTTAGTTGTCAAACACAATTCTGTTAATTTAGCACTCCAAATGCAAAACACTCACTTATCATACGTCTGGCATCTCATCAAGCAGCTACTGCTTGTCATGCTTTTGTTTACCGTTACCAGAATTATATTTTTTGGTTTCAACACTGATTTATATAACGAACTAACTCTGTACATGCTACTTGGAGGCATGCGTTTTGATGCGTCGATCTTAATCATAGCCAATGGTTTATTGATTGTCAGTGCTTTGTTGCCCTTCAAGTATCGTTTTTCAAACGCATTCTTCAAAATTTATCGCTTTTTATTTGTTGTCTTTAATGGAGCTGCACTAGCTCTGAACCTAGTCGATGTTGCTTATGTTAGTTTTACGCGAAAACGAAGCAGTTTTGATTTGTTTACCACACAAGGTTTAGGAAACGATGTTTGGAACTTAATCCCAGAGTTTGCAAAAGATTATTGGTATTTATTGTTCATTCTAGTCGTACTGCTTTATATCTTGTACAAAGGGGTGAAGCCAATGCAAAAAACAGTAACTCGTTGGTGGGTTCAATCCATTATACTTATTTTTGTGCTAGGGCTAGGTGTTCTTGCACAACGTGGGGGATTGCAAGTAAAACCATTGATGCTGCTGCATGCCAGCAACTATACCACTAGTGATAAAGCGGCGGTTGTGCTCAATACACCTTTCTCCATTATTAGAACCATAGGAAATAAAAAACTACAAGAGCTTCATTATTTTGAGCAAGACGAACTGAAAACTTATTTTTCTCCGATTAAAAAAAGCACCCGACAATTAGGTAAAGGAGATAAACCCAACATCTGTTTAATTATTCTCGAAAGTTTCAGCCAAGAGTACATTGGAGGACTTACCGGTAAAAAAACGTACACACCTTTTATTGACTCATTATTAAACAAATCGTTGGTTTTTACTAATGCATTCGCAAATGGACAACGCTCTATTGAAGCACTCCCTACTTTGTTGACTAGCATACCCACGCTTATGGATCAGCCGTTTATCACCTCTACTTATTCTTCCAATAACATCAAAGGTATAGGTACTATTTTGAAAGATATAGGATACCAGACCTCTTTTTTTCATGGTGGAGAAAATGGTACCATGGGGTTTAATGTGTTTTCAAAGTCAGCAGGATTTGATGCGTACTATGGCAAAAATGAATATCAAGGTGAGCCTGATGACGATGATGGTCATTGGGGAATTTTTGACGAGCCGTTTTTACAGTTTATGAGTGACCAATTATCTAAAGTTAAAGAACCATTTGCTTCTGTCTTATTCACTGTCAGTTCACATCATCCTTTTATTATTCCTGCTAAGTATCAAGATAGGTTTGTAGAAGAAGAGTTGCCTATCCATAAGAGTGTACGATATACGGATTTTGCATTACAGCAGTTTTTTGAAAAAGCCAAACATGAACCTTGGTTTGATAATACGCTATTTGTGATAACTGCCGATCACACCAGTTTATCAAAATTTCCCAAGTATTATTACATGCATTCAGGTACTTTTAGGGTGCCATTATTGTTTTACTCACCTAAATTAATTGAACCTGAAATTAACGCTACTTTAGCTCAACATATAGATATAATGCCCACAGTATTGGATTTTGTTGGATACCAAAAACCGTTTTATGCTTTTGGTGAAAGTCTGTTAAAAGATTTGAGAGGGAGGGCTGTTGCTAACTGGAAAAGTAATATGTGGCAAATTCAAAACGATAGCATGCTAGTTAGGTTTGATGGTGAACAAGTGACAGATGTGTTTTACTTGCCAAATGATTCTGCTTGTCGTGAGACTTTAATAAAAGTTGATTCTATACCTGATTATCAACCATTATTGAATACATTGAAGGCTCAAATACAAACATTTAATGCCGATCTTTTAAAAAACAATATGACAATAAATGAGTAAACTACGTAAAATATTGTTTATCATAAATCCATTGAGTGGTACGGGTAAGAAGGATGTTGTTCCTCAACTTATCAAAAAACATTTAAGTGATTTTTTTGAGACAAAAGTAGTTTATACCAAAGGGCCTAAGCATGCCACAGAATTAAGTATTCAAGCTGCTAAGGAGGGATATTATCTCGTGTTTGCAGTAGGGGGAGACGGCTCCGTAAATGAAGTTGTGCAAGGTTTAATCAACACACAAACACGACTAGGTATTATCCCTGTTGGCTCTGGCAATGGATTGGCTAGGCATTTGAATATTCCGTTGGATATTGAAAAAGCGATAAAATTATTACTTTCCGAAACGTATGTTTCGCATGATGTAGGCAGTATCAATAAGCATTATTTTGTGACGACAGCTGGGATAGGTTTTGATGCCAAAATAGCAGAGAAGTTTTGGAAGCTAAAAAAACGTGGTTTTATAAATTATGTAAAAACCATCATTCAAGAATTTAGCCAATATAAATCGCCTACTTTTAAAATAACAGAAGGCGAAGAAGGCTATGCTACAGAAGCATTTATATTGACTATTGCCAATGCATCGCAATATGGTAATCAAGCTATTATTGCACCTGGCGCCAATGCTGGAGATGGGTATTTAGAGTTGTGTAGAATCGATTCATTTTCGGCTTGGCAATCTCCTTTTGTTGCTTTAAGATTGATGACAGGTACAATAGCCGGAGCAAAATACTACCATCGAAAAATGGTAACCAAACTTACCATCACTGGAGATTTTAGCTGGTTTCATGCCGACGGGGAACCTTTTGAATGTTCCGGGAAAGTAAACATCAATATTATTCCTGGTGGATTAAAGATTTTAGCACCCAAATTTATTTAATACATTGCTGGTGTTGGGGTAAAAAAAAAGGAGCATTTGATCTGTTGTCAAAGCTCCTTTATGTTTTTAACTTAATAAGTTATCTACGATCCCGTTTGTTAATAGTAAAAGTAGTACGTCTGTTGTCTTTATGTTCTTTTGCCGAGCAAGAGACACCGTCTTCACAGTCATTAACCAATTCTGACTCTCCTTTACCAACGGCCGTTAATCTTCTTCTGTCTATGCCTTGGTATATTAACCACTCCACCACTGCATTCGCTCTTTTTTGTGAAAGGGTAAGGTTATATTCTGCTGGACCACGACTGTCGGTATGTCCAATGACGGTAATGTTAATGTCTTGGTTTTTGGCTAGTTTAGCATGCAGCTTGTTTAAATCTGTAGAGCTTTTTTCGTAGATGTATGCTTCATTTAATTCAAAATATAATTCTTTCATCACAAAAGTGACAGGCAGACTAGGCTTATTTGCAGCGAAATCAACTTTTAAATCTAAGTCATAAATTTCTGGAGACATTTTCTTATCAGAAGTTAAGGACATTAATTTTCTCTCATATTTATCAGACTTTGGGGTAATATTGTACACAGCTCCTTGTTT
>JBLIDJ010000019.1:0-28087 GCA_047634195.1 Flavobacteriales bacterium | reverse complement strand
CCCGTTTTACGGGGAGTTTCTTTGAATATAAAAGTTTTACGTACTAAAAATAATGCTTCGCAGTGTTTTCTGATTTAACCATAGCCCTTCGACTATGCTCAGGGTAAACTGCTATGCAAAAATGTAGTAAAACATTCTGTTTTATTACTTATTCAAGCTTCATCACGAAGTTCTAATGCATAATGCAGGTTTAAGGAAACACAACACCATTGTACCCTACTGTATTTACTTTTGGAAGATTTGCGCCGTATTTTTTGTTAATGACTTGAATAAATTCATTGGCAAGAACGGCATTTCCTATGTCGGTAAAGTGAATGCCATCTAAAGAAAACATTCCTCCAGAAACATAAGTGGTGTTTAGGTCCACTCCATCAAAAGTAATACCGCTATTCACTTTTGCCAAAAACAAATTGGCATCAAACAATCCAACGTTAAACTCTTTTGTTAAGGTTGTGATAGCAATGTTGTAAGCTCCAATAGTAGCTTGTAAGGTTACTATTTCATTCTCGGTAAGGACGTGTTCGTCACGAAAAGGAACGATGGAACCATAGTTGTTACACTTCACCTCGTCTAGCGGTAAGGTAAGAACCAATAGTTCTCCTTCTTCCATTTGACGGATGGTTACCCCATCTTGAATGACAAACGGATTATTTCCTGGTTCAAAATTGATGTTGGCATTATTCGCATACAATAAGTTTAACTGATTGGCCTCTGATTGACTGACAGTCAAAGAATTGTATGGAATGGTGTTGAAATGAGGAATCGAGGTAATATCAGGAATATTAGCTATAATCCCTTGAGCGCCATTGCCTGTTAGCTTTTCCAATATAGCTCTATATGCACTCTCAAAAGGACCAACAGGAGTAACAAACGTTCCTGCACTAGATCCATTCATTGCATCAAGAAGCACATCGTTGTTACCTATCCATGCCGTGAAAAAAGTAGGGTCAATTAAATCTACATGATCTAAAACGGTAGCAGCATCTGGGCTTTTGAAACGGGCATAATAAGGATTGAATTGCTCGTAATTCGCTAGTGTCAATTCAGTTATTTTCATGCCTGGAACACCGATGTTGTTAAAAGGACCTTCTGATGAAATGTTGATAGTATTGTTTGCAGAAGGTTGGCCTCCATAACTTGTAGGAGACAAAGATGTTTCTTCTCGACAATCTTCCACATAATCTAGTTTTAGTCTTCTTCCAAAACCCAATTCATCAACCATGTATGGTTGTTTGAACACTCTTCTATCAACTTCGTTCATTTGTTCTGCCAGTATAGCAGGGAAAGAATGTTGTTGTCCTGAAAGGTACAATTCGCTGTTGGTATAACCAGCAGTAAACGAATTGCCAATAGCTATAAATTTAGAGAAATCAGCATTCCCATTCGTGAACGATGGCCCTTCTATATTGGGTTCGCAACTCGATAAAAATATGCCCGCAATAAACAAGCTGACGTAGGTAGTATGTGTTCTTTTCATGACGTGCAATATTAAAATTTGTATGAGTAACCAATTCCGGGTATATGCCCGATCGATTTTACGGTACCTTGAAATCCTTCTTCAATATTTTTGATGTCTCTTTCAGCACCAGTAAGAAAAATGTAAGATATGTCAAGGCTGCTTCGTGAACTAAATTGATAGCTAAAACCAGTACACAGTCCAATCTTATTCATGTCGGGAGTTTCAGGACTAAAATACATATCGCTCACAGGTGTTTGATCGAAGTAAGCACCGAATCTTCCAATAATTTTTTCGTTGTATTGGTATTCACCACCGACTCTAATAATGAATACATTGCTGTAATCTTTGATGCTTTTCAAATCTTCTAAAGATTCCGTATTGGTTTCAAAATCAATATTCAACTCATCGTACACTCCCCAACCAACCATACTTAGATCCATACCGAGCGAAAGTTTTTCAGACACCTTGTACTTCAACCCTAGAGTAGTAGTAGAAGGTAATGGTAAGGATGCATCGAATGTATTTTTTGCTGGAAACTTGTCAGCAAGAGCATTAGGAACAAAAAAATTGGCGTCGCCACCCTTTACGTCAAACTCAACACCTGATCGGTAATCAAACCCAAGATGCAATTTGTCGTTTAGCTCGTAATACAAACCCAGATTAAACCCATATGAAACATCTTGACCTTCAATGACTACATAAGCTCTCTCTCCACTGGTTGCAGATACAGGAATATCTTTTTCTAAAGACAGAGACCCAACACCTATAACTCCTCCAATACCTATTCCTAACTTTTCATTGACTTTGTATGATATCGTTGGCTGAATGTAGAAGGTTCTCAATTCTACTTTTTGAACAATATACCTTCCTTTCCATTCTTCTTCCCAATTGAGTGTACTACCAAATGGTATGTAAATACCAATACCCGCAGCAAACCGATCACTTAGTTTATGGGTAACATAGAGGTTGAAGGGGGTGGAAACTCCGGGCTCATTCCTGTAGACTTGTGACTCGTTGAGACCTTGAAAGGCTACTCCCGAAAAAATACCATTGACACCAAAAGATATCATGGTTTTTTCACTTAAAAAGGAAATAGAGCCAGGATTGAAAAATAAATTTTCAGCTCCTTGGGTAAAGGCAGTAGCCACATGACCCATACCTTGTTGTTTTTGACCTTGTAGGTTTACTTGTGAGCCTCCAGCTTTGGCCGCTGGGATAGCTAGTATCACAAACAAAAAGAGGAATGTATTTTTCATAGTGTAAGATAAATAGGTACACAAATTAGTTAAAAGCGAATTGCTATCCAAGATAAACCGCATAAATTCATACTAAGGATAAGACATTGCCATGGATAATCCCATTTTGAGGCTCAAATTATTATCTTTATCCCTTATAAAATTCAACGGCATGAGTTCTACCAGAACACCCTTACTTTCTGATTTTGAAAAACAGTCAACTGCTCAATGGGAATCCCAAGTGGTGAAAGAATTGAAAGGAAAAAGCATATCAGAAATAAGCACATTTAGTGAAGATGGCATAGAAACCAAACCGTTTTATCATCATCCAGATTATAAAGAAACGGGAAAGCAACTTTGGAAAAATGAGACGGGGAATAAGTGGCTTGTTGTGGAGAAAATAGTGGTAAGCAATGCTGTTGAAGATAACAAACAGGCACTTCATGCACTTATGAATGGTGCAAATGCTTTGTGGTTTGTGGGTGATATTACCACGAACAATTTAGCGCAATTACTACAAGGAATAGAGCTGCCCTACATTCAGGTATTCATAGAACCCAACAAAGACATAGCATTAGTAGATAAGGCTTATCAAGAATTTGTGGCTAATCATTTTAATAATCAAACATGTGCTGGTGGGGTGTATAGTAACACGCTTTCTCATATTGCTACCACAGGTAAGTGGGGAAATAAAAAACAAGAACTAGAAAATATTACCACTTCAAAAGGACTGGCTATTTCAGGAGTTCAATGGCGAAATGCAGGTGGGACAATTGTACAGGAGCTTGCCATATTTTTGGCTGAAACCAATGAATACCTTGGAATGCTTTCTGATGATCAACAAATTACTTTCGCAAAAAATGTAGTATATCAAACAGGTGTTGGCGAAAATTATTTCCTTGAAATGGCAAAAATAAGGGCCATTAGATTGTTGTGGAATAACTTGATTAAAGAATACAAGCTGACAAACTCACCCCTTCATATTCATGCCGAAAGTTTGCTGTTTAACAAATCAATTTACGATCAACACAACAATTTACTACGAACGTCAACTGAAGCCATGTCGGCGATTATTGGAGGGTGCAACAGTTTAAACGTATTGTCGTTTGACGCTGCCTACGACGGGAAAAGCAAACTCGGCAATAGAATGGCGCGCAACATTCAATCGATCTTAAAAGAAGAATCGTATTTGGATAAAATATCGGATCCAGCCAATGGATCTTATTATGTTGAGAATCTCACAAGTGAAATAGCCAATAAAGCTTGGGAGTTGTTTCAAGCCATTGAAAAATCGGGAGGTTACATTCACGCATTAGAGTCTAACCAACTGCAAGAAATGACAGCGACGAGCTGCAAGGAGCAAGAACTAGCATTTGAAGAAGGAAAAAAAATAGTATTGGGTGTCAATCGTTATCCGAATGCGAATGAGAAATTTGCTGCTACAAAAATTGCTGTCAATGAGCCAGTTAAAAACAGCAGTGAATTTATGGCTATTCAATCAACCAGAGTATCTGCTAAACAAGAAGCTTACCGTCAACAACAAAACTCAAATTAATCAGGATGAAAAAAGTTGATTTTAAAGACATACCACTTGACTTATCATTGGTTAATGAAGTTCAAAAAAGTGATGATAGTTGGGCCACACCCGAGCAAATTACGGTGAAACAATCATATCATAAAGAGGATTCTGAAAAGATAGAACACCTTGGCTACATGGCTGGGCAAGCACCATACTTGAGAGGACCTTATGGTTCTATGTATGTTTCTAAGCCTTGGACCATTAGGCAATATGCTGGATTTTCTACTGCACAAGAGTCTAATGCTTTTTACCGTAGAAACTTGGCTGCTGGCCAAAAAGGATTGTCAGTAGCATTTGATTTGGCGACACACCGTGGGTACGATTCCGATCATCCACGTGTAGAAGGAGACGTAGGGAAAGCAGGTGTTGCTATTGATTCAGTGTTAGACATGAAAGTCTTGTTCGACCAGATTCCCTTAGGCGAAATGTCGGTATCTATGACCATGAATGGTGCAGTATTGCCCATATTGGCATTTTATATTGTTGCAGCCGAAGAGCAAGGCGTGTCTATGGCACAATTGTCTGGAACTATTCAAAACGATATTTTGAAGGAGTTTATGGTGAGAAATACCTACATCTACCCTCCTTTACCTAGTATGAGAATCATTTCCGATATTTTTGAATTCACGGCTCAAAACATGCCTCGATTCAACTCAATAAGTATTTCTGGATATCACATGCAAGAAGCCGGAGCAACGGCTGATATTGAACTTGCTTACACCTTAGCAGACGGATTAGAATACCTTAGAACGGGAATTAAAGCAGGAATGAATGTGGACGCATTCGCACCACGACTGTCGTTCTTTTGGGCAGTAGGCATGAACCATTTTATGGAAATTGCAAAAATGCGTGCCGCTCGATTATTGTGGTCTAAAATTGTGAAACAATTTAACCCTGAAAACCCAAAATCTTTAGCCTTACGAACACATAGCCAAACTTCTGGATGGAGTTTAACAGAGCAAGACCCATACAACAATGTTGCTAGAACATGTGTTGAGGCCATGGCTGCTGTACTCGGTGGCACCCAAAGTTTGCACACCAATGCATTGGATGAAGCAATAGCCTTACCGACCGACTTCTCGGCTCGTATTGCACGTAATACCCAAATTTATATTCAAGAAGAAACAGGGATTACCAAAACGGTGGATCCATGGGGAGGTTCTTATTATGTAGAAACATTGACGCAAGAATTGGTTGACAAGGCTTGGACCTTGATAGAAGAAGTAGAGTCGTTAGGAGGAATGGCTAAAGCTATTGAAACAGGTGTGCCTAAAATGCGAATTGAAGAAGCAGCAGCCAGAAAACAAGCTAGAATTGATGCAGGTAAAGATATTATTGTAGGTGTTAATCAATACACGGTTGACGAAAAACAAGAATTGGAAATACTAGAAGTTGATAATTCTAAAGTACGTGTTGAGCAAATAGAACGATTGAACACCATGCGTGCCGAAAGGAACAACGAAGCGGTGAATGCATCTCTTGAAGCTATAAGTGAATCGGCTAAAACTGGCAAAGGAAATTTATTGGCCTTGGCGGTGGAAGCAGCGCGATACAGAGCTAGTTTGGGTGAAATATCGGATGCCATGGAGAAACATTTTGGCAGATATACGGCTACCATTCGTTCTATTTCTGGCGTATATTCGTCGGAAGCTATGGAAGATAAAGATTACATACAAGCACAAGAAATGACCAATAAGTTTGCTGACTTAGATGGACGTAGACCACGTATCATGATTGCTAAAATGGGTCAGGATGGACATGATCGAGGTGCTAAAGTAATTGCCACATCTTTTGCTGATATTGGTTTTGATGTAGATATTGGCCCTTTGTTTCAAACACCCGCAGAAGCGGCAAAACAAGCAGTAGAAAACGATGTTCACATACTTGGTGTTTCATCTTTAGCGGCCGGACACAAGACCTTGGTTCCGCAAGTGATTGCAGAACTAACCAAGCTTGGCAGAGAAGACATATTAGTAATTGCAGGGGGTGTTATCCCACAGCAAGATTACGATTACTTGTATGACGCAGGAGTAGTTGGAGTATTTGGTCCTGGAACCAAAATATCAAAAGCTGCACAAGATATCCTGCAAATATTAATAGATAGTTACAAATAATTAAAGCTCTTCAGCTACTACTTCGGTAACTGCAGGAATCATCTGTTTAAGGAGGGTTTCAATCCCTCCTTTTAGGGTGGCCGATGAAGAAGGGCAACCACTACAAGAACCTCTTAATGTTACGGTAACCACACCTTCGTTAAATGATTTGAAATCAATAGCACCACCGTCACCTTCAACAGCTGGACGGATGTATTCTTCCAAAAGGTCTTTTATTTTGTCGTCGTATTCTGAGGGTGTTAACTCTTCAAATGCTTTGACTGCTTCGGCTTTTTTCTCTGCAACAATTTGATCGGCGTTTGTCACACATTCTTTTCCTGACTCTAAAAAGGTGCGAACAAATTCTCTTAATTGCATGTTAACCAAATCCCAACTAATGGCATCTGTTTTAGCAATAGTAACAAAGTTGCTAGCAATAAAAACTCCGCTAACAAACGGGAATTGAAACAACTCTTCAGCCAAAGGAGACTTTCCTTTCGACTCAGCTAGGGTATTAAATTCAAGCGTTAATCCTCCTTCTACTAACAATCTGTTGGCAACAAATTTCATGTTAGATGGGTTCGGTGTCATTTCGGCATATACCGTTGTAGGAATTTTACTCATAGCTGCTGTTTTTTACAAAAGTACCAATATTACATTGGATTAAACTTCGCTTCGTATTTAAATAAAAAAAGCCTTTCAAAATGAAAGGCTTTTAAAAAATGACTTGCTTAGATTAGACCTGGGTAACTTGGTAGTTAAAACCTTCCATAATCTGATTGGCTAATAATTTTTTGCACGCTTCATCTACTTTAGACTCAGCACTTGCTTGATTATCTGCCTCAACATGTAAGGTAATGTGTTTTCCAATACGCACATTGGTAACTTCTGCCAAACCTAAGTTTTTCATGCTTGAACTTACTGCTTTACCCTGTGGGTCCAACAAAGCCTCTAAAGGCATAATGTCAATGTCTGCTTTAAACTTCATGTTGTTTATGTAATGTGTTATTAATTATCGAAATAAGAAGGTACAAAAGTATAATAATTGGAATTGCCATAAAAGCGAATAGCAAGATTAAAAACAAAGCGCTTATCAAAAAACTCCACCTTGTTTTATTAGCAGCCCATCCAAAAGACTTGAATTTGAGTGAGAAAAGCGGAATCTCGGCAATTAATAGAAAACTAAATACGATAGCAATAACACAGATAGCGTATGGATTTAGGAAAATAGCTTGCAGTGAATCAGCAATCAAATGTGCACCAAAACCCATGTCGTTCCATGTACCCAATCCTATGAGGGGTAAACATACAATAAGCAATGCATTGGCGGGTGTGGGAACACCAATAAATGAATCTGATTGACGATCGTCAATATTAAATTTGGCTAAACGATACGCAGAAAATATGGGAATTACCAATCCTACGTATGGCAGCCATTCAAAAGGAGTAGTGTTTATTTCTAAAAGCCATTGCCAGACAATGAACCCAGGTAAAACCCCAAAAGTAACCATGTCGGCCAGTGAATCGAGTTGCGCACCTAATGGCCCACAAACTTTTAGTAGTCGAGCGGCAAATCCATCAAAAAAATCGAATATAGTAGCCAGTATCATTAAAAAAGCAACCATTTTCCAATCTCCTTGTATGGTGCAGTTAATAGCTAATACACCACAGGTAAGATTTCCCATGGTAAGACCATTCGGAACAAGACTTTTTATTTTCATGCCAACAAAAATAAACTTATAGCGCAATTTTTTGATAAACTTGCAGTTTAATAAGCGGAAAATAAACTACGCTGTGCGATTCAAACTCATATTACCCTTTCTGTTTTGTTTTTTTACAAGCCAAATATTGGCTCAAGAAAAATATAGTAACGACTTTTTGAACATTGGTGTAGGAGCATCTGAGATGTCTCAAGGGGGCGCTGTAGTTGCCCGAACCAATACGGAAGCTGCTGGCTATTGGAACCCAGCTGGACTTTTAAATTCAAAAAACCCTTGGTCTATGAGTGCCATGCATGCAGAAACGTTTGCTGGCATAGCACAATACGATTATGTTGGAGGACAATATAAAGTGAGCGACTCATTAGTGGTTGGAGCTTCATTTGTGCGATTTGGGATTGACAATATTTTAAACACAACCAACTTAATAGACACCCAAGGTAATTTTGATTACAGTCGAATTACTAAGTTCTCGGTTGCCGATTACGCCTTTTTATTACATGCTGCTTCGCCGTTGTTTATCGATAATTTAAAAGTAGGCGCTACAGCAAAAATCATTTATCGTCAAATAGGAAATTTGGCCAATGCTTATGGCTTTGGGTTTGATCTTGGTGCACAATATCAATACAAAAAATGGCAATTAGGTGCGGTCGCCAAAGATGTTACAGGAACATTTAATGCTTGGTCATATTCACTTGACGACACCACAAAAGCTGGTTTGTTGCTCAGTGGGAATGAATTGCCTAGCAATGCTTTGGAAGTTACCTTACCTAGTTTTGTTTTTGGAATTGCTAGAAACTTTAGTGTTTATAGAGGATTGTCTATTTCGGCAGAGGCCAACCTTATTCTCACAACAGACGGAAAAAGAAACACAGTGGTAAGAACCAATTTTGGTAGTTTGGACCCTCTTATTGGTTTTGAAGCCGATTACAACAAACGTGTTTTTCTTAGAATGGGAGTCAACAACATGCAACGAGTTACCGAAGGTGTTGAAATAAACGAATTTACTTTTCAACCTAACCTTGGTCTTGGCTTGCGCATAGGTCATTGGTTTCTCGATTATGCATTGACCAATATTAGTAGCACATCAGGCACAATGTATGGCAATCTTTTTACGGTTTCTTATCGTATGCCGCATATTGGTTCAGGTGAATTTTGATTAACTATCTTTGCGGCAAAAACCAGTGAAAATTATTAAATCCAATTTCTTTTTAGCATTGCTTTCGGGCGTGTTATTATCTATTTCTTGGCCAGAGACGGGCTTTTTTGTCGGATTTATTTTTGTTGCTTTAGTTCCTCTCTTATGGGTCGAATACAAGTTATCAAGCAACAAAGCTCCTATGTATCAATTCACTGTGTGTGCGTTTGTTACTTTTTTCGTTTTCAACTTATTAAGTTTACGATGGCTGTTTTTAGTTTCAGAGCCACTATCTGTTAAATGGGTATCCATCCTTTTTCCGAGTGTTGCCAATGGCATATTCATGTCTATTTGTGTTTCCTTGGCTAGCTATGTTGTGCGTCATGTGGGAAGAAAAGAAGGCATCGTAGGATTTATTATTTTTTGGATAGGTTTTGAATACCTTCATTTCAACTGGGAGCTTCATTTCCCATGGCTTTCATTGGGTAATGTTTTTGCCAATCACCCCTCTATCGTAAAATGGTATTCCGTGACAGGAGTTCTTGGCGGTACCTTATGGATTTGGATTATTAACCTATTGTTGATTCACGCGGTAATTCATAGAAAATCCATAAAAAAATCATTTTATCTTGCTTTAGCTTTGTTTTTTGTGGGGCCATTCATTTGGTCATGGAGTATAAGTGTTCCTGAAAAATCAGGTGTATTGGATGTTGGTGTAGTTCAGCCAAACTACGATCCTTACGAAGCTAAATTTTACACCGACCCACTATTGCAGGTAGAAGAAATGCTGGCATTAAGCAACGAAGTAAGTTCTGCAAAATGGGTAGTATGGCCAGAAACTGCCTTGCATGAAAATTCCTTGGTTCACCCAAGTATTAGTGGTCCTTTGTTGTATGGTTTGTGGGAAAATCAATTAGATGAAAGCCAAAGTTTTCGTTTGATAAAACAATGGCAAAACGATTCTATCAAAAAACCATTGCTATTGACAGGTATGTCTAGTAGAAGTTGGATCACCGACTCTACAGAAGTTGCTTTTCATTCTCGAAGACTATCAGCACATAATGCTTGGTTCAATAATTACAACAGTGCCATATTGTTCGATGACACCATCTCAATGTATCATAAAAACAAACTTGTAGCAGGAGTAGAAACCTTTCCGTATGCCAGCTTACTGAGCCCCCTTGAAGGATTGATTTTAAACATGGGAGGAACTTCTGGTTCGCTAGGACGATCTGCTATGCCTGTAGTGATGGGGGATGAAGGTGAAAAAGTAGCACCAATTATTTGTTATGAATCAGTTTTTGGTGAATATGTAGGCATGTTTGTGAGAAAAGGAGCAAATTGGATTGCAATAATTACCAACGACGGATGGTGGGGTAATGGGGCAGGATACAAGCAGCATTTAGCCTACGCCAAACTACTTGCCATATCTCATCAACGATGGGTGATACGGTCAGCCAATACAGGGATTTCAGGATTTATAAATCCTCATGGAGAAATAGTAAAGGCAAGCTCATGGTGGAAAAAAGAAGCGATACAACTCGAAATAGATTTATACGACCATCAAACATTTTACACCAAACATGGCGACTATTTGGGTAGAAGCGCGGCGTTTTTCACCGTGTTGCTATATGCGTTAGCGTTTGTTAGAAAAAGGAAAAATAAGGCACTAGGTTAATAGCTGATAAATTTTCTGAAAACTAATCCAAGTTTAGCAAGGTTAAAAACTCGTTTTTTTGAGTAAACATTGCTAATTTCGTAGCCGAAAAAGTATTTTTAAAAAAGCATTATGAGTAAATACGACGTAGTAGTTATAGGATCAGGTCCTGGAGGATATGTTGCAGCCATTAGGTGTGCTCAATTAGGTAAAAAAACCGCTTTAATTGAAAAGTACAACACCCTAGGAGGAACTTGCTTAAACGTTGGGTGTATCCCGTCAAAAGCTTTGTTAGACTCTTCCGAGCATTTTCATAATGCAGCACACCAGTTTGCCGAGCATGGTATTAACCTTGAAAATCTAAGTGTAGATTTTGGGCAAATGGTAAAAAGAAAAAACACAGTTGTGGAACAAACTACTGGCGGCGTCGATTTCTTGATGAAAAAAAACAAGATTGATGTATTACATGGCCATGGTTCTTTCAAAGATAAAAACACCATCATTGTCAAAAAAGAAGATGGTACGGAAGAAATAATTACCGCTGAAAAAGTAATTATTGCGACAGGATCTAAGCCTGCCTTTTTTCCAGGAATGGAGCCAGACAAAGACCGTATCATCACATCTACCGAAGCACTGAACTTAAAAGAAGTGCCTAAAGAAATGATAGTGATAGGTGGCGGAGTTATTGGACTTGAGTTAGGATCAGTCTATGCTCGTTTGGGTTGTAAAGTGAAAGTGATTGAGTTTATGCCTTCTATTATCCCAACCATGGACAAAGGATTGGGCAAAGAATTGCAAAAAGTATTAAAGAAAATTGGCTTCGAATTTTTCTTAGAACACAAAGTACAATCGGTTAAAAACATAGGGAAAGGAATTACCCTTATTGCTGAAAACAAAAAAGGGGAACAAGTTGATTTTTCTGCTGATTACTGTTTAGTGTCTGTAGGTAGAAAACCATACACTGAAGGTTTAGGATTGGAAAACGCAGGGATAAAACTTGATAGCAAAGGACGTGTTGAAACAGACGGTCACTTACAAACCAATATAGCAGGAATTTATGCTATTGGTGACGTAGTGAAAGGAGCTATGTTGGCTCACAAAGCAGAGGAAGAAGGTGTGTATGTAGCAGAACATATGGCGGGTCAAAAACCACACATGGACTACAATCTTATTCCAGGAGTTGTTTACACTTGGCCAGAAGTTGCTGCTGTAGGACAAACCGAAGAACAATTGAAAGAAGCTAAAATACCTTACAAAACGGGAAGTTTTCCTTTTAAAGCTAGTGGCAGAGCACGTGCATCCATGGATACTGATGGGTTTGTGAAAGTGCTAGCTCACAAAGACACCGACGAGGTATTGGGTGTTCATATGATTGGGCCACGCGTTGCTGATATTATTGCTGAGGCTGTTGTCGCCATGGAATATAGAGCATCTGCTGAAGATATTGCCCGTATTTGTCACGCACACCCAACTTTTACTGAATCGTTAAAAGAAGCAGCGTTGGATGCGACAGATAAAAGAGCATTACATATTTAATTACATATTTTCGTAACTAGAAAGAACTGATTTAGTATCATATGCTAACGAGGTTTATTCGAACAGACGTGAGCTATTAATAGAGTTACTTTTTTTTGTCAATCATGAAAGCAAACACAGGTGTTTTACTGGTAAATCTCGGGACTCCAGATAGTCCCAAAACCAGTGACGTAAGAAAATATTTAACACAATTTTTGAACGACCCAAGGGTAATAGATATCCCATGGCTGTTGCGGAAAATATTAGTTAATTTAATTATTGTTCCTTTTAGATCTTCAAAATCTGCGGCTATTTACCGAAAAGTTTGGACCGATAAAGGCTCACCACTACTACTTTTTGGACAAGAATTGAAGGAGAAAGTACAAGAAGAATTAGGAGACGATGTGCATGTTTCGTTTGCTATGCGTTATCAAAGCCCCAGTATGGATAGCGTGTTGGAAGAAATGCGCTTGATGAATTTCGCCAAAATAATTATTGTTCCTCTCTACCCACAATATGCATCGTCTAGCACAGGTTCCACCATGCAGCGTATCATGGAAATAGTGAGTAAATGGTATGTCATTCCAGAGTTAAACATCATGAGTCAGTTTTATGACAATGAAGAGTTTTTGGATGCCGTAGCCGAGAGAGGAGCACAATATGACCTAAACGATTACGACCATGTATTGTTTAGTTATCATGGTTTGCCAGAGCGACAGGTAGACAAAGTATATGCCGATGGTTTGTGCAACGACAGAGATTGTACGCATGAATTGGACAGAGAAAATCAATTTTGCTATAAAGCAGCATGCTATGCTACTACAAGAGAAATCGTAAAGCGTTTGCAAATACCTGAAGACAAACATACAGTTTGTTTCCAAAGCCGATTAGATCAAAAATGGATTAAACCTTTTTCTGATGATGTAGTAGCTGATTTTGGTGATAAAGGAATGAAAAAGCTATTGGTTTTTTCACCGGCTTTTGTAGCCGATTGCTTGGAAACAACCATTGAAATAGGAGACGAGTATCAAGAAATATTTGAAGAGCACGGAGGAGAAAAAGTAGAACTTGTAGAAAGCTTAAATATACAGCCTAGTTGGGTGAAAGCAGTTTCAAACATGATTAGAAAAAGACTGTAAATGCGTCAGACATTAGAAGTAATAATTGATACTACATCGCTATATTTTAATCATTCGTTAGATGATAACCTCGCTTTTTATAACAACAACAAGCAAGAAGGAAATTCATTGTTGGCTATTGGTTCTTTGAACCAAATGGTGGATAGCTCAGATAATGCTATAGATAACATTGAAAAGTTTACAAACGGAAATAAAGACTGGATGTTTGGTTTTTTGAGTTACGACTTAAAAAATCAACTGGAAGATTTGGAAACTCTTTATACCAGCCAAGTAGACTTTCCTTTATGTCACTTTTTTGTACCGCGGTTTGTGTTCGAAATTTTCCCGGACAAAGTTGTGGCACACTATCATGAAAGTGAAAACAAGGCAGATGAGGTACAGGAGATGATTCAGCGTTTGTTTGTAGCCAACATACACTTGAAATCGAGAAAATACTTAACAAATGTTGCGGTTAGACCAAGACAGTCGATACATGAATATTTGTATGCCGTAAAAAAGTTGAAAAAGCACATTCAACAAGGCGATATTTATGAAATTAATTATTGCCAAGAATTTTTCGCCAAAGACGTAAGGCTTAATCCCGAAGATATTTATTGGCGTTTGAACGACTTGACAAAAGCACCATTTTCTGCTTTTTATAAATTGAAAGATAAATTCGCACTTTGTGGAAGCCCCGAAAGGTACTTGAAAAGAGCAGGCACTAAGTTAATGAGTCAGCCTATCAAAGGAACTATTAAAAGAGGGAAAGACGAAAGCGAAGATGAGGTGCTTAAAAAGCAACTTAGAAACGACCCTAAGGAGCAAGCAGAAAATGTAATGATTGTTGATTTGGTCAGAAATGATTTATCAAAAATAGCGAACAAAGGAAGTGTGAAGGTTGATGAGTTGTATGGAGTGTATTCGTTCGAAACAGTGCATCAATTGATTAGCACCATATCCTGCCAAATACCTGAAGAAACCACTTTTATGGAAACTATAAAAGCTAGTTTCCCGATGGGTTCTATGACAGGTGCTCCAAAAGTAAGAGCGATGGAACTTGCCGATGAATACGAGGCGAGTGCTCGAGGCTTGTATTCAGGAAGCATAGGGTTCATTAAGCCCAACAAGGATTTTGATTTTAATGTGGTCATTCGTACATTGCTGTACAACCAAAAGAAAGAGTTTTTGAGCTTTACTGTGGGTGGCGCTATTACCGACTTATCGAAACCTGAGAAGGAATACGAAGAATGCATGCTAAAAGCAAAAGCATTGATTACAGCCATTGGACAAATGGGAATGGCGAGTATTTAAATCTAATACCATGCTTACTCAATTCAAGTCAGAATTATCAAGTCTTGTTGGAAGCAATTATGCTTCCAAGAGGTATTTGATTGCCACAAGTGGTGGTGCTGACTCCCTGGTATTAGCGCACTTATGCAATGAAGCGGGTTTATCTGGAGAAATAGTTCACTGCAATTTTAATTTGCGCGGACAAGAGTCAGACGAAGATCAAGCTTTTGTGGAATTTTTCGCGAAGCAATTGGACATCCCATATCACATAAAATCTTTTGACACACAAGCATATGCCCTCGAAAATAAAGTAGGCACGCAAGTGGCTGCAAGAGAATTAAGGTATCATTGGTTTGAAGAATTAAGACAAGAAATTAAGGCCGATTTTGTGTTGATAGGCCATCATAAAAATGATGTTATCGAAACTTTTTTCATCAACTTATTCAGAGGGACAGGACTAAAAGGATTGACAGGAATAAAAGCAACCAACAAAAATATATTGCGGCCTTTGCTTCAAGTCGACAAAGAACAAATATTGCGATACGCGGTGTTGCAAAAAATAAATTATAGAGAAGATAGCAGCAACATGTCTGATAAATACATGCGCAACAAAATTCGCATGGAACTGTTGCCTATGATAGAGCAGATAAGAACAGGAGCATTAAACAAAATAAGTGACGAAATAGATTACCTAAACCAAGCTTGGGAAGAGCTTAACGTTGTTGTGCTAAAAGAAAAAGAGCGCTGTGTTACTATTGCTGATGACATTATGCTCGTGCATAAAAGTGAAGTAGAAAAGCTTAGCAATCCAACATATTATCTCTTCGAGTGGTTCAGAGATTTTGGGTTTAATGCTACTCAGGTTAACAATATCTGGGAAACAAAGCAGCCGGGCACTATGGTTACATCGTCTACCCATCAATTACTTAATGATAGAAGTGATCTCATTATATCACCCATAAAACGAAATAATATTGAGCCGATTCTTGTTCAAGAAATCCCTTTTCAAAACAACGTAATAAAAGGCTCATTCATTTCAAAATCGGAAGTAAATTTTGATGTTTCCAATAAAAATGGATTTTTTGATGTTGAAAAATTGAGCTTACCCTTGACCATTAGATTATGGCAAGTGGGTGATTCCATCAAGCCTTTTGGTATGAAAGGAAAGAAAAAAAAGGTGAGCGATATTTTGATTGATGCAAAAGTGGATGCGCTAGAGAAAGCAAGAGTTGTTGTGCTGCACGATGCAACAGGAGAAATAATATGGTTACCTAAGCATTGTGTCTCTATGTCTGCATTAATCGATAATTCCTCGGAAAAAATTGTATTATTGGAAATTGTTTAATTACCTTAGAAATATCGAAACGTTTTATAAATTGAAATGTTTTACAAATATCACCAAACTGTTAATATCCCTTACCTATGGAGCAAACGTTAAAACCGGAAATTGTAGAAAAAGAGGCTGTTTCCAACATGAGATTCCCATCAAATGAAGTATTGACCGACCCTACGGCAATAAAATTGCGTAGTACGGAATTAGAAAGAGGAACTACCCTTGGAAACATTGATCATTACAAGATTAAGATTGTATTTGAAGACGATACAAGTGTGAAGCAGGTAGAAACAACCATTTGGGCCAATGGACAAGAAAATATTGTGTTAAAAAAAGGAGTGACTATTCCTGTGCATAGAATACATCGTGTGAAAATTATCTAACACTTACTTTTTATAAAACGGAACAGCACCTGACAATACAAGGGTGCTGTTTTGCTTATTACTAAAATGGAAGACTATAAAACACACTTCGTTTTATCATGATACAAGATTCTCAAAATAAAAAAGCTCAGAATCTTTACCTCTATTTATGCGCCATATTTATTGCATCACTTGTGGCATGCAACCTCATCTTTCAAAAATTTTTTAGTTGGCAACCCTTTTCTTGGGCTAGCTTTGGTGCTTCACCCGACAGTGCCTGGCATGGCTTAGCCAATTACACATTCGAAATTAGTGTAGGAATTATACCTTATCCCATCACATTTCTAGTCACTGATCTTATCTCAGAAATCTTTGGACGTAAAAAAGCCAATCAGGTAGTTATTGCTGGTTTGTTTGCAACTCTTTTTGTGTTACTCATTATTTTATTGGCCAACGGAGCGGAAGCTACCAGTTGGTCTCCTGTGTCAGATAATACCTTCACGCAAGTATTTGGATTGACAGGTGTGGCGGTAACAGCATCTATGGTTGCTTATTTGTTAGCACAGTTAGTCGATGTTCGTTTATTCCATTTTTGGAAAGAGTTGACCAAAGGAAAACATTTGTGGTTAAGAAACAATTTTTCTACCATTTTGTCACAACTAGTTGATACCTCAACCGTCTTATTGTTGTTATGTGCAACAGGCGTTATTGCTTGGGACAAGTTTGGAATACTACTTTTTAACGGATTTTTATTTAAAGTTATTATGGCGTTATTCGATACACCTATATTTTATTTACTAACTTTTTGGGCACGAAAAACATTTAACTTACGTCCAGGTGAAGAAATAGGAATCGAATAGTAAAGTAATAATCCAAGAAGTTTTTACGTCTTGTTACCTTATGAAATCACTAACTTCGCAGACTTTAATAATATAGCATGAATATTAAGCACTTTTTATTAGGCCTTATAGCATTTATATTTATAGGTCAAGCAAATGCACAAATACACAACCCAGTTTCGTGGGAATATGGCATTGAAAACAACGAGTTTGTTTTTACCGCTACCATCGAAGAAGGTTGGCATGTCTACTCTCAGCACTTACCGCCAGATGATGGGCCAATACCAACCAGCTTTAATTTCGATGCCAACGAAAACTTGGAAATCATTGGGAAAGCAGCAGAAGGAAAAGCGCATACAGAGTTTGATCCTAATTTTCAAATGGAATTGGCTTTTTTCTCTGACAAAGCTGTTTTCAGACAAAAAGCAAAAGCAAGCGGCGATAAACCTTTTACAGTAAAAGGATTTTTAGAATTCATGGTGTGCGACGATGAAATGTGTTTGCCACCAGAAATGATTGACTTCGAATTTGAAGTAGACCCAAAAACATTTGTAGGCTCTGACAATAGTGGTGATCCAGACGAAGAAGGAAGTAGAACTCCATGGGGAATATTTATTGCAGGATTTTTAGGAGGCTTGTTGGCATTACTAACACCTTGCGTGTTCCCGATGATACCTTTGACAGTAAGTTTTTTTACCAAACAAAGTAAAAACAAAGCCAAAGGAGTAGCCAACGCTATTATTTATGGATTGAGCATTATTGCCATCTATGTTTTACTTGGTTTTGGTGTTACCAAAATATTTGGTGCAGATGCACTAAACGCCCTGTCTACAAACGTTTGGTTCAACCTTTCGTTTTTTGTGTTGTTAGTTGTTTTTGCTGCTTCATTTTTAGGAGCATTCGAAATTCGTATGCCTTCTTCATGGATTAACAAAGCAGATACGGCATCAGATAAAGGTGGTTTGTTAGGTATCTTTTTTATGGCCTTCACACTATCGTTAGTTTCTTTTTCTTGCACAGGACCTATCATTGGGACACTGCTTGTAGAAGCGGCAGTAAATGGGGGTTATATGGGGCCAATTGTTGGGATGATAGGATTCTCCACAGCCTTGGCATTACCATTTGCCTTATTTGCTGCATTCCCAGGATGGCTTAACGGATTACCACAATCGGGTGGTTGGTTAAACTCTGTGAAAGTGGTCTTAGGTTTTTTAGAATTGGCTTTAGCGTTTAAATTTTTGTCTAATGCCGATTTGGTTGTGCAAGCACACATTCTTACCAGAGAAGTATTCTTAGTTATTTGGATTGTTATTTTCCTATTGATGAGTTTGTACTTACTTGGTGCTTTCCGATTTGCGCATGATAGCCCAATGAAACACTTAAGCATAACACGACTCACCTTTGCTATGTTGTCGTTGTTTATGACTATTTACCTTATCCCAGGATTGTTTGGAGCACCGTTAAAAATCATCAGTGGATTTCCACCACCGATGTTTTATAGCGAAAGCCCAAAAGGGGTAGGTTACCAACCTGCACCTGTGATGATGTCGGGAGAAGGAATGGATGCAGCAACTGCTGAACGTGCCGCTCACTGTCCACATGGTTTAAACTGTTTTCATGACTATGAAGAAGGATTGGCTTATGCCAAAGAAGTAGGGAAACCTATTATGTTAGATTTCACAGGTTGGGCGTGTGTCAACTGTCGTAAGATGGAAGAGCAAGTTTGGTCAGACCCTGAAGTGTTGAATAGACTGAGAAATGAGTTTGTTTTGATTTCTTTGTATGTGGATGAGAAAACTGCTTTGCCCGAGGATGAGCAAATAGAAGTCACCATTGGAGATAAAACCAAGAAATTGAGGACAGTTGGAAACAAATGGAGTCACATGCAAGCCGATGTTTACAAAACAAATTCTCAGCCTTATTATGTTATCCTTAACCACAAAGAAGAGCAGTTGGGAATATCAGCAGCGTACGACTCAGACATTCAAAAATATGTGGACTGGTTAGACACTGGCTTGGAAATGTTTAAATAATATTGCCACAAAAGCAATAGCATTAATAATTGAAAAAAGCCTCTGATTATACATCAGAGGCTTTTTTGCGTTTTTAGTACATACTTCTCTACAATCCATATGCATAATCGTAAATAAGGGTTTATTTTTGCGGAATAAAATAATGACTATGTCTGTTATAAAAATAACGGTGATTGACAGGGACAACAACCCGCATGAGCTTGAAGCCCCTACTGATATGAACATGAACTTAATGGAAGTTTGTAAAAGCTACGAGCTACCTGTGGAAGGCACCTGTGGTGGTATGGCCATGTGCGCTTCATGTCATTGTTACATAGAAAGTGAGCATGAACTTTATGAAGCTTCAGATGATGAAGAAGACATGCTTGACCAAGCTTTTTTTGTAGAAGACAATAGTCGCTTGGGTTGCCAAATTCCTATGACAGAAAAACTAGATGGTTTAATCGTAAAGTTGGCTCCAGTTGGGGAGTAGTTTTATTCAGAAAACTATTCAAGTATTTAAGTCAGTATAAACCTGGCTTAAGTGATGTCTCACATCACTCAAACATAACATCATACATTTCGATTTCCTTACACCTGTCAGGTTTTTAAAACCTGACAGGTGTGCCCTTATGCCATGAGATCTCGCATCAAATCTCATAGGTAGTCACTTCGAGTGAAGCTCTTTTTGGAGCGTAATCGAGAGGTCTTAAAAATTTAGCTGATTAAACCATCATGTCAATGATGCTTTTTTCACGAACCTCATTCCTGTCGCAACGTAATGAAGAACAGGAATCTGTTGAGTTAATAGTGGATTCCGTTAAACTTAATAGGAGATTTCAAAAAGCTTTTGCGCAAACTCAATCCTTTTTCGTCAACGTAATTCATAATTATTTGTTAATTAAGTGTAATTTTTTTAACGATACATTATTATTGTAACGTATGTCAATAACTAAAAAATTGACATTTTTATTTACATTGAAATGAGTCCAACAAAATGTTAATTAAATAAAAGGAGGGAGTTACTCCCTCCTTTTATCCTTTTAGATTTAATTATGAAACATCTTTTACTAATATCTTTTGCTTTCATTCAACTTCAGATAGTTGCGCAGGAAATTAATTTCCCAGAATTACAAAACTCTGAAGCCTTGATAAGTGATAAGCCTTCTTTAGTATTATTTTATTTTACAGGTTGCGGGAGTTGTATTCAAATGAAAAAAGAGCTTTTCTCCGACAGATCTTACCTTGCCTCTTTATCGAAGGAATTCAATTTATTTCAAATCGATATTTTAAAGAAACCGCATGGTGTTGAATTAAAAAGCATCTACAAACCGCCTGCCTACCCTGTACTTATGATGTTTGACGCTAAAGGAGAAAAAATTAATCAAATTGGTGTATGTGATAAAAGTAAGTTCGAGTTTTTTTTAAGTGCAGTAGATAACCCTGAAAATAGTTTTTTATCAAGACAGAATAGATTCAAATTAGGTGAAATGTCTAAAACAGAAACCGTTTCATTTTTTTACGAATTGGCCGATTTAGACTTATTGACAAAAGAGAACGTTGATTTATTTTGCTCTAAACTTTCAAAAGAAGATTATCAAGATCCTGTTTATAGAAAACTACTCTATGATTTTATTGTTTTAAACAGGAAACCATCGTTTGATATAACATCACCAACATTTTTGTTTTTTAAAAATAATCTAGCATTATTTTCAAAAGATTTTGAAGTTAAAGAATTGTACTATCGATTAATTAAAGCCTATTCATCTCCATTAATAGATGCTGCTTTAAGTGAAGATACTGTAAAAATGAAATACTATGCTGAAGCGGTTTCTCACCTACCAGATAGTACTAAAAATCACAAATTACCATTTACCAATTATAAAGGATATAAAAACGCATTACAATATGGTGGTTTTATAGATATTTTTATGCCTTTTTATTATTACTACAAGAAAGCCAATCACAAGAAAGCGGAACCTTTATTGAATCAATTTGTTGAGAAAATTTGGGGCAACCCAGAATTAATTGAATATTACATTGGATACCTTAAAAAATCTTTTGAGGACGAGCCATACATTCAAAAAATAATTAAACTATTAGAAGCTAGGTTAGAACGTTTTCCAGTTCCTAACTAGGAAACATGAAAGATTGTTGTTAGAGCAATGTGCTGCAAATAATTCTGAGATTTCAAGCTAACTCAACTCTTTTCTCAATGCTTGAAGCTTTACTGAATCTCAATCTCATCAAGCCTACCTAGCATCACAGATTTTAATTTGTTGTAGCTGGCTACGTTTTCTTTTTTAATTGGTTTTGCAGCTGGAAATTTTTCTTTCAAGTGATTGACCTGCTGTCCGTTTTTCCAAAATCGGAAACACACATGTGGGCCGGTTGCCAATCCGGTACTTCCTACATAGCCAATTATTTGGCCTTGTTTCACCCGTTTACCTGGTTTCATTCCTTTAGCAATTTTACTCATGTGCAAGTATTGGGTTGTGTAGGTGCTGTTGTGTTTCACTTTCACATACCTGCCATTGTACACGCCGTACTTAGCTTCTATTACAACGCCATCACCAACCGATTTGATAGGTGTTCCTGAGGCAGCAGCATAGTCGGTGCCTAAATGTGCTTTAAATCGTTTTTGGACTGGATGAAAACGTCGGCGTGTAAACTGAGAACTGATACGACTATACTTAATAGGCGATTTCAAAAAGCTTTTACGCAAACTCAATCCTTTTTCATCAAAGTAATCAGAGATTAGGGTGTCTTGATTGTATGAAATAGCATGTAAAGTGTCGCCACTTGCGATAAAGGTAGCAGCATGAATTTTTTTAATGCCTATGCTTTCACCTTCCACAAAATTCTCGTCGTAAATTACTTTAAAACAATCTCCTTTTTGTATGCGGTAAAAATCAATGGTCCAAGCATAGATGTCAATCAATTCGTACAACAAAGATTGATTTGCACCCATGTCGGCAATTGTTTGATAAAGCGAATGGGTAATTACCCCACCCGATTTTTTGGTGACGGTATTAATCTTTTTGATTGTTTTTTTGACTTTGATGCTGTCATCAAAACTGACAGTTAAGAAACTTAGCTTGTCAATTTCGTAGATAAAATGTTTGAGTACAGGAGTAGAGTCAGGTAATAATTCACGCACCAAATGATAGTACTGACCAGACTTGAATCTTCTAAAATCAAAAGAAGGTTTGGCCAAATTGACCA
Organism: Flavobacteriales bacterium; assembly: GCA_047634195.1. Lineage (GTDB taxonomy): Bacteria > Bacteroidota > Bacteroidia > Flavobacteriales_D > Luteibaculaceae > JBLIDJ01. Next base: position 5,514 of record JBLIDJ010000019.1, on the reverse strand, counting down.
GCAAATCTATTTGTGGGTAATTAATGTTTTCAGCCAAGAGTATGTCCGCCAAAAACTGATTGCGTTTCACCACTTTTTGTTCAAGCTCCAATCCAGAAATATCCAAACCAAACGCTATGATTTGTTGTGGAATGTCAATTGTTTCTGCTGTTTTTATAGAAGGTGTACTATGTTTCTGAATTGTTTTGGGAGCTTCATCACACGATGAAAACCCAATAGCCAAGCACACAATACTACATAAGAGTCCTATCCTTCTAGTTGTTCTTCTACCCATCCTTTGCCCCACTCTTCTTTTTCTTGTTCTGACCATAATGCTGGGAAAAATATACGTTTTTGAAAACGAGGAGGTAGGTATTTTTGCCAATTGGTTCCACCCGTTGCCTTTATTTCGGTAGGTTTGCGTTGTAAGTATCGTACCGCCGATTTGTAGTGAGAAAGTGGCCACGTAACATTAACCAATAAGTCGTATGCTCGTAGTTTTTCTTTCAGTCGAGGGCTTTTATCTGTCTCAGGTAAATCACTGAAACATTGCCATAGATTTGTTGAACAGAATTTTTTAGCCCAATGCACTAGTTGCGTCGTGTATTTTTCTTCAAACTGAACGAGTGTCAGTGTTTTTTTGCCAGTTGCTAATTCGGTTGCACCTTTTTTCCAGTAGATATGCTGAAACAAAGATTCACAATCTTCTGTTCCCGAGAACTTATGTCGTTCGTCTTTATCTACCAAATTGTACATTGAAGTAGAAGCAATTTCTATCATTCTATATTGAGCAGATTGGAAACCACTTGCTGGCAGAAGGGACATTCTAAACTTTAGAAACTGTTCTTTCTCCATGCCATCTATCATCACTTCAAAGGAAGCAACCAGGGCATTGAAATAACGAATCATGCGTCCTAATCGTTCTTCAAAAAAGGTGGCCGAAAGATTCTCCGTATCCGAAATTTGATTCGCCTCGTGTATCACCAATTTGAAATACAATTCTGTAATTTGATGGTACATGATAAAGATAGGCTCATCTTTAAAGCTTGTACGTGGAGATTGCAAACTTAGCAGTGTGTCCAAGTGTATGTAATCCCAATAGGTAACGTAATCCGCATATAGTAACCCTTCCAAGTAGGAAGTCATATCTTGTCCAGTAGCTGCATATTTTTCTTCTAGCAGCTTTATTTTTTCAATGATTTCAGGTTTGAACTCCATCTTCAATTTCTGTTTGAGTAATTAGTATTTAACTCTTTTTAATTCTTCTCCTTCTGGCGAATAATAAATCCATTCGCCAAATAATTCTCCATTTGCGTAAAAACCAGTATATCTTAGCTTTTCGCTTTCGTACCATGTGTTTATTTTGCCGTGTCTTAATCCATCGGCATACATTGCTTCACTTTCAACGGTGCCATTTTTAAACCATGCTGTCCAGATACCATCTCGCTCACCATTTTTTAGTGTGCCAGTTATCTTTAGCTCATGCGTGTTTTCGTAGCGCTCGATATAATCTTCGGTGGCTAGAGGCACTTCTTTTTTAGTTTGCTTCACTGTTTCACCGCCACAAGCAAACATCAACAAACAAGACGTAATTATAAAAGCAATTTTCATTTCTCTATTTTTTTCTATCTACTGTATATTCTACCAAAGCTTTCAAAGAAGATTTTGCTTCTGATTCTTCAAATTCTTCTAGTATTTTAAGCGCAAGATTTTTGTATTCAAACATTTTTTGTTTGGCATACTCCAATCCGTCTCCTGCGACAACCGCTGCAACGACTTCTTTCACGCGCTCAGGTTTGTCGTAGTGTTTTTTAATCAATTTTATCAGTGCTCTACGTTGTTTTGGTTTGCTATGAGCAATAGTATAGATTAAAGGCAAGGTGATTTTTTTCTCTTTGATGTCTATCCCTGTTGGTTTTCCAATGGCAACACCCCCACCAAAATCAAACAAATCGTCTTTTATTTGAAATGCCATGCCGACATATTCGCCAAAGATTCTCATCTTTTCAATGGTTTCTGCTGATGAATCAACTGAAGCGGCGCCAACAGCGCAACAGGCGGCAATTAAGCTGGCTGTTTTTTGACGAATAATATCAAAATAAACGTCTTCGTCTAAGTTTAATTTACGAGTCTTTTCTATTTGCAAAAGCTCCCCTTCACTCATCTCTTTTACCGCATTGGAAACAATCTTAAGCAATTCAAATTGATTTTGTTCAACAGAAAGTAAAAGGCCTTTTGAAAAAAGATAATCGCCGACAAGCACTGCAATTTTATTTTTCCAAAGCGCATTAACGGAAAAAAATCCACGTCTTAGATGCGCATCATCTACCACGTCGTCATGCACCAATGTTGCGGTGTGTAACAATTCTATTAAAGAAGCACCTGTGTAACTCTGTTCCGTAACTTCTCCGCACATTTTGGCGCACAAAAACACGAACATAGGTCGCATTTGTTTGCCTTTTCTCTTGACAATATAATGTGTGATTCGGTCAAGTAATGGTGCTTTACTTTTCATGGAAGATTTGAACTTTTGTTCAAAATTTTCCATCTCAGTTACAATAGGAGCTTTTATTGCTTTAACAGTCGCAGTCATTGCTTGCAATATTAGTAAAAATCATTGGCTAAATTGTCCTTATCTCTCATCAGATATTGGAAGGCAAATGGTGAATTATTATTTTAAAACTGCTTTATTTTTATTAGCAAGTTGTCCGCAAGCAGCATCAATGTCTTTTCCTCGGCTTCGGCGTATGTTCACGGTAACACCGTTTCGCTCTAGTAACGCTGCAAAAGCATCTACTTTTTTAGGGTCTGCTTGCTGAAAATCAGCGTCATCAATAGGGTTGTATTCTATAATGTTCACTTTGCAAGGAACATGCTGGCAGTAGGCAAGCAATTCTCTTGCGTCTGACAATTCATCGTTAAACCCTTTGAAAATGATGTATTCGTAGGTGATTTTATTTCCTGTTTTTTCGTAAAAATAGATTAATGATTCTGCTAAAATTTCTAATGAGTTTTGCTCGTTGATGGGCATAATAATGTTTCGTTTCACATCATTTGCTGCATGCAACGATAAAGCCAAATTAAAACGAACCATGTCATCGCCTAATTTTCTGATCATTTTGGCAATTCCAGCTGTAGAAACCGTAATCCGTTTTGGCGACATACCTAACCCAAGTGGAGAGGTGATTTTTTCAACAGAATCTATCACGTTTTTGTAGTTCAACAAAGGCTCACCCATACCCATGTACACAATGTTGGTTAGGGGAAGTTGGTAGTTTTCTTCTGCTTGATTTTTGATGGTTACTACTTGGTCATAAATCTCATCAGCATTCAAGTTGCGCAATCGTTTTAGCTTACCTGTAGCACAAAACGCGCAAGACAGACTGCAACCTACTTGAGAGCTTACACAAGCAGTCATACGAGAGTCGCTAGGAATTAAGACACCTTCAACAACATGAGAATCATATAACTGAAAAGCATTTTTGATGGTCCCGTCACTACTTTTTTGTTCGTCTGACAATTGTACAGCATGAATGACAAAATTCTCTTCCAACATAACACGTGTCGTTTTGGATAAGTTGGTCATCTCGTCAAAATGAACACACGATTTTACCCATAGCCACTCGTAAACTTGTTTTGCACGAAATTTTTTATCTCCATTGGTCACAAAAAAATCTTCCAACTCCTTCAAATTCAACGCACGAATATCTTGTTTAACCTTAGCCATGGTGCAAAAATAATACTTTAGATTGACGCACATGTCGGGATTAGGTAAAGATGTTAAATAATTACCTAAGGATGTGTTGATTAAGTTAGGGTTAGAGAAGACTCCAAATGTTGAATGAGCCAATTAAAATCAAAAATATGATAAAAATGAGATGCAATAATTTTGTGATTTTTGGCATGTCATTATGCATGGAAGATTGCGTAAAATAGGTCGACAAGCTTATGAATAACACATTTATGAAAGGATGTAAAAGCCTGTGTTCAATCATAATAATGGACTCTTTAAAAACACTAACTTTCTCAGCATGCGAACGGTACTCAAAATTGAAGAAAACTTATATATGGGCGCAAAAGCACACAAGAGGGCTAAGATTAACTTTATTTTCATGGCTAGAGTTTTTGAGAATAATAATTTCTAGCGGAAGAATCACAACGATTGATGTTAGTAAATGAAACTAAATTATGAATCGATTGTTTGTATCACGATGTTAAAAATAATTATTTTGGATGGCAGCAAAATATGATTCTATTTTTAAATCCTACTAATGATGATTAAATCAATCCTTGTCATAAGCACATTATTATTTGCGAGAATAGTAAGTTTTCCTGAAACTGAAAATAACCCTGCCAACAATCGTGTATGGATATCCCTCTCATGTAGTGACAATGTTTGCACAGACAATCAAAGCATGCAATGCACTATTGAAGGCCCCTTGAATTCACATAAAAACAGTGAAGAAATCTTACGTTGCAGTTGTGAAGGATGCGAAATGAGCATTGAAAGTTCTAGCAATGTTGAAAATAGTGATGCACCTATTGTAAACAAACATTGGGCTGATAAGAAGCTATGGAAACAAGCAGCTAAACAAGTGAAAGAATTATCGGGTTCCGATTTGTTTCAGGTAACCTCCATAAAAACAATTATCTATAACGAAGATGAAACGGAATTAATTTTTACGTTCATTAACGAAACAGGTGAGACAGGAGATATTTCCATCATGGTTGAATGATGCAGCTTTTAGTCTACTACTAATAGCTTTTAGCGCATAGACTTTATTAAAATGAGAAGGATAATCAAAGTCCTTGATGGTTTCAGAATAATTGCAGCATATTAATTTTATCTTTGAATAACCTAAGCCTTTTGCTTGGCTTATTTTGTTTTACTTAGCTTATGAACTTAAATATACAGCGTCCCATTGCGTTTTTTGATTTGGAAACTACCGGGATCAATATTGCGTCTGATCGTATCGTTGAAATTTCCATTTTGAAAGTGGAGCCTGATGGCTCAAAAGAATCTTTTACTTTCAAGGTGAACCCTACCATTCCTATCCCTGAAGTTACGTCTAAGATACACGGGATCTATGATAAGGACGTTGAAAACGAACCAACTTTTGCTGATTTAGCACATCAGTTGTTAGAGATTTTCGACAATTGCGATTTAGGTGGTTACAATTCCAATTCTTTTGATATTCCCTTGATTGTCGAAGAATTTTTGCGCTTGGAATTAGTGTTTGATGTAAAGAATAGAAGTTGGGTTGATGTACAAACTATTTTTCACAAAATGGAACAACGTACCCTTTCAGCAGCGTATAAATTTTTCTGCAATAAAACACTTGAAAACGCTCATAGCGCAGAAGCTGATACCAATGCAACCTTTGAGATACTAGAAGCGCAACTCGAAAAGTATAGCGATGAAATAGAAAACGACGTGAAGTTTTTGCACAAATTCTCGCAACGCAAAAGTAATTTGGCCGATTTTGCTGGCCGCATAGCCTTTAATGATAAAGGATTAGCCGTATTCAATTTTGG
>JBLIDJ010000018.1:0-28923 GCA_047634195.1 Flavobacteriales bacterium | reverse complement strand
ATTTCTCTCCTTTTTTGATTTGTAATCCATCAAGGTTCACACCACTCGATCTAAGTAAAGCAAGTTTGTTTTCTGGAAAATCATCTCCAATAACAGAGATCAAATGACTTTCGCTGACAAAATTAGCTGCTGACAAACTAATATAGGTGGCAGCTCCACCAACAATTTTATCCGTTTTTCCAAACGGAGTTTCGATAGCGTCAAAAGCAACGGTACCTACAATAATAATACTCATAATATTTTTTTGGCTAAAGTATTGTTTATTTCATGAAAGTGCGTATTATTGCACCCGCAAACGAGAATTATTCCTCCTTAGCTCAGTTGGTTAGAGCATCTGACTGTTAATCAGAGGGTCCTTGGTTCGAGCCCAAGAGGAGGAGCAACCGTTTGAAAGCCATTCTATTTTTAGAATGGCTTTTTTTGTGCTTAAACTTTCGAAACCATTCGTTTTCAGAGTGATAGCTCGTCTCAAATAGCCCTATTTTCAAGAGGTTTTTACGTTTATTTTTATTGATTGAAGGCCCAGAAGTTCGTTTGTTAGAAAACTAGCCAATATTTTACACAACAATGCCTTGATGAAAAGTAAATTTCACATCAAGGCATTGTTCAATTATTTTAGGAAAAGGAGAGGAGGAAGAAAATTTAATTATTTTTTTTAAACTTTTTACTTCCTTCATAAAGATCAAAACCGTGGTATTTACATTCCAAAGCACCATTAAAAAGTTTTATTTTTCTTGAAGTTTTAAGTCCGATAGATTTCATAGCATCTTCATTGGAGCTAATAATCCAAGCTTGAGACCCACCAAAACGATGTTTTAGTTGTGTGCCTATCGCTTTATAAAATGGGGTCATGTCTTTGGTTCGTTCTAATCGTTCTCCATAGGGAGGATTCATAATTAAAACAGCATTTTGGTACTCTTCAGGATCTTGAGTGAAGTCGGCCAACTCAAACGAGATGGTGCTTTTCATGCCGGCGCGTTCGGCATTTTCTCTAGCAGCTCTTAACGCCAATCGGTCGCTGTCCATCGCTAATACTTTTTGACCTGTGATGATACCTGCTTTAGCTTCTTCTTTCACTTCTTTCCATAGCTCATCATTGAAGTTATTCCATTTTTGAAAAGCAAACACACGAACCATTCCAGGAGCGGTGTTTGTTGCGATCATCGCACCTTCTATGGCAATAGTTCCAGAGCCACACATAGGGTCAATAAGCGTTTTGGTAGCATCCCAGTCTGTTAGTAGTATCAAACCTGCAGCAAGACCTTCGTTCAAAGGTGCCGACGTAGAAGAAGTTCTGTATCCACGTTTTGTTAAAGGAAGTCCAGAACTATCTATGGATATGGTGCATTTGTTTTGCGCTATACGTATGTTGAAACGCACCGTTGGATCTTCTACATCAACATTAGGACGTTTATCAAATTTCGTTCTAAACTGATCAGCGATAGCATCCTTTAGTTTTAAAGCAATGTATTTTGAATGCGTGAAAATAGTTCCGCTACATGTTCCGTCAATTGCAAACGTTTCTTCTAGGTTAAAGTAAGCTTGCCAATCAATCATCTTGGCTTTTTTGTACAGTTCTTGCTCGTCGTTTACGTCAAACTCTGCAATGGGTTTCAGGACTTTCACAGCAGTTCTAAGCCATAAATTAGCTTTGTATAGAAGTTTGTCGTCACCTTCAAACGATACAGCACGTGGTAATACTTCCACATTTTGAGCACCTAAATTGATAAGCTCTTTTTCTAGTACCTCTTCTAATCCAAAAAATGTTGTTGCAACTAATTTATGTGTCATACCCTACTATTATTTGAGGGCAAAGGTAGGACTTAAATCACTTCGCAGCTTAATCCAATTTTCAACTAACATGACAATCTGATGTATGCTTAAAAAACAAGGTAATATGCTACTTGGTGTTGTCTGACTGAATGTGTAAGTCTCGTTGAGGGAAAGGAATACTAACTTTGTGCTCGCGAAATGCTTTGTCAATAGCGAAACGTAACTCACTTCTTAGATTTTCGACAGCCCAAGTGTTGATCGCCCAAAAGAAAAGTTCAAATTGTAGTGCCGAATCTCCAAAATCTTGAAAGCGGACAATCACCTGTTTTTTAGCGAGAACATCTGGGTTTGATTTAGCGCACTCAATTAATAAGTCGCGCACCAAAATTGTGTCAGAACCATAAGCCACACCAACAGTAATGCTAAACCTGGTTTCTTGGTTTCCGTGACTCCAGTTGATGATATGATCGTTGACCAATTGAGAATTAGGAACAATAATAGTTGTTCCATCCCGTGTAGTAATTTTGGAAGTTCTAATATCTATTTGGTCAACTTTTGCTACAGTGTTGTTAAATTCGATAACATCTCCTACTTTAAATGTGCCTTCGAATAACAAGATGAAACCAGAGACAATATCATTAAAAACATTTTGCAATCCAAGACCAACACCCACTAATAGTGCTGCAGAAGCACCTAATATCAAACCAATATTGATGCCAACAACATCCATACAGATGTAAATACCAATGACATAAACCACATATTTAGTTAGTTTAACAATGGTATATTCTTTTCCTCTGTCACTGATGTTTTTACTAGAAAATTGACGCTTTATGAACAACTTAAAGCCATGCATGAATAGTCGAATGACCAATAAAATAATGAGAATAATTAGGATACTGAAAATGCTTATCTGCACTTCTTTAAATTGAACTAAGTTGTAGTTTAATATTTCCTGTAAAGTCTTCATTTATGCTACAATTATTCGTTCAAGCTCTTTGGAGAGAACTATTTTTACTTGTTCTAATTTTTGTTGTTGTTTTAAAAATTCGCTGGCTTTGTCATAGTCATTTTCACAGGCTTTTATTTCTTGCTGTATCAAATGAATCATGCTTCTAACCTTTGTTAATTTCAAGGAATAAACAGCACGTTTGGCAGAAAAAGCCAGCTTGTCTTCTTCCATGGTCGTGTAAATATGGTGTTTTTTCTCCCAGTTGTCACTCAAAAAGTACCTAAAACTAATTAAATCTACGGTAGTTTGTGCAATTTCTTGATTGCTATGTTGTACAAAAAACCGATTATTTGGTACTTGTTTTACAGACTCAAGCTGCTGTATGTACTCCGCTATGATTTGCTCATACAATTCGTTGCTGAATGTAATTTCGTCATCTGCAATTTCATGCAAGATGTACTCTGCTACTGAAACAGCAAGGTCTTCATCAGAACCATCGTCTGTTTCTACCGCAATGGTAATTTCATGGTCGCCAAAATTTAAAAGGAGTCGAATAATATCTGTTTCCTGATAGCTGATTGAAACATTCTTGTTTTGTTCTGGTAAAGGATACGCATAATCTGGATCCAACGAAGTAGGTGTTGTCTCTTGTCTTGCTTGTGTTTGTCTATCTTGTGTCTGTTTGTTGGCTCTTAATTTGTTGAGCTCGTTTAAAAGTACTTGCTCGGGCACATCAATTAACGAAGAACATTCGTTGATGTACACAGATCGTGCTATGCCATCAGGAATAAGGGCAATTGATTCAACAATTTCATGAATCAGTTTGCTCTTTTTTATAGGGTCATTTTTACTGTCTGCGTAGAGCAAGTCAGTTTTGAAAACAATAAAATCTTTGGCTTGTTTTTCAAGGTATGCAAGCAAATCGGTATGGTTGTGTTTGCGCGAAAACGAATCGGGGTCTTCTCCATCCGGAAAAAGAACCACCTTCACATTCATGCCTTCTTCCAAGATTAAATCTATTCCACGAAATGAGGCGCGAATACCAGCTGCATCGCTATCAAATAAAATAGTGATGTTTTCGGTGTATCGTTTTATGAGACGTATCTGATCTTTTGTCAATGCCGTACCAGAAGACGCCACTACATTTTCTATGCCTGATTGCACCATCGAAACTACATCCGTATAACCTTCAACTAGGTAGCAATTATTGTTAGAAACGATGCTTTTCTTGGCTTGATAAATACCATAGAGCACTTTACTTTTATGATAAACAATACTCTCTGGTGAGTTGAAATACTTAGCAACAGACTTATCATTTTTTAAAGTTCGACCACCATATCCAACCACCTGACCCGTGAGGTTGTGAATAGGAAACATAACGCGTCCTCGAAAAAAATCATACGATTTATCATTCGACGTTTTAGTCAGGCCTAATTGTTCTAAGTATTCTTTTTTATATCCTTTTTCAAGAGCGGCATCCGTAAACACAGACCATTTGTCTGAGAGATAACCCAACTGAAATTTTTCAATAGTGTTTTCTAAAAACCCACGTTCTTTAAGGTAGCTAAGCCCAATAGTTTTACCCTCTTGGGTTTCGAGTAATTGTTCTTGAAAAAACGTTGTTGCATATCTATTGATAATGAGCAAAGACTCTTTTTCATTACGTTGTTCTTGAACCTCAGGAGTTTCTTCTTCCTCCTTTATTTCAATATTGTATTTGCGAGCAACATATCTTAACGCTTCTGGATAGGACCATTTTTCGTGTTCCATCAAAAAACTAACCAAGTTTCCGCCATTGCCAGAACTAAAACATTTGTAGATACCTTTAGCTGGAGACACGTAAAATGAAGGGGTTCTTTCTTCGGTGAAAGGGCTTAGGCCCTTGAAATTACTGCCCGACTTTTTAAGTTGTACAAATTCACCAACAACCTCTTCAATACGAGCTGTGGCAAAAATTTCATCGATTATCTCCTTTGGAATCACTTGATATGCTTTACTGCAAAGCTAACAAATACCACTAAGCAGTTGTTGATTTATAATTGATTATTTAGAAGTCTGTTAGCATGATAGTGGATGGTTACAAATTATCTCAAGCGAGAAATTGGATGTGTTAATCCTGAATAATTAGTAAGTTCCATTTTTATAGACCCAACCAATACTTTTGCTTGTGCCATAACTGGAATTCTGTTTTTGTCATCAGTAATCCACACATTCAAATCTTCTTCGTCTTTAAATATTCTTCCTTTCTGCAATACAGGACGAAATTTGATGCACTGAAACTTTCCGTTTCTCAATGTAATTGCTTCTTTGCCAATATATTTAATTTGTAATGGATAGTACTCACCATCCACAATAGCATGAATGGTAAAAAGATCACCGCGTTTTGCGTTGTCATAATTTAAGGTGCGAGCATAGTAAAAACTAGACAACATATCTTGAATGTTGGGACGTACAGAAATAGTATCGTGCTCGTCTGTTATTACTTTTCCTTGAAATTGATCAAAAAGGTATTTTTGATTGATGGTATATCCTCCTTCATCCACGGCTCTAATAAATTCCCATGGCACCATGGCTTCCGCATCGATATAGGACTCGTATTTGTCGCGCACTTTAAAAAACCAATTAAAGGCACCAGTAGTATATCCAGTACCCACCACATGCCATGTGCTTCTGTTTTGGTAAGTTTTATCACTTGGAAGAATTTCTAAAACTGCCTCGCCAGCATCTAAAAAACCGTAGTGCATTAAATAGGTCAATTTTTCACCAGGCATAAATGCTTGGTTGTGCACCTTATTTAATTTTGTAGAGTCTTGAGCAACGCCTAAAACGCTAAACATTACGGCTGAAATGGTAAGGAGTATATTTTTCATAATAAGTCTGTAATCAATTGTTGGTCCAAAACACGTGTATGTTGGTTGATGTTCGGTAATTTAATTTTTTAACATGTAATAATAGGGTCTTACACACCACTAATTACAAAAGTAGGTACGCTTAATTACATTATCAAAAAAAATTCTTGTTCATTAGAGAATTTAGCAACAAAAAAAAGCTTGTTTAAAAAGAGAGTCAAAATATGTTTGGAGTTAATCCCAAAATAGATTGTCTTTTTAAACAAGCCCTCAGCCGTTATAAACTGTGTGATTAGTTTTTAACGAAAGGAATGGTTGAAACAAGTGTGTTGTTTTCTAATACCTGAACATGGTATGTGCCTGTGTTCAATTCTTGTACGTTTATTGTTGAAATATCCTTATTAAGAGTAGTACTCAATACTAATTTTCCTGTGATGTCATAAACAAGTGCCGTTTGTTGCTTGTTGGTGCCAGTCACAATAATTTGGTTGATTGTAGGATTTGGGTATAAAGTGAACTCATTGCTGGATGCAGACAAATCATAAATAGCGGTAGCATCAGAAGAGTTGTTATAACTCGCAGCTAACACATTGCCAGATAAATCGGTAGTTATGCTAGCAAGAATAGCCTTAACGCCACTTGCATGCCAGTTATATACAATAGTTTCTTGGATGGTTTCACCCTCTGGGCTTGGCGTCCAGCCTAAAAACATAATGTAGCCTTCTTGCAATGTTGTTGTTGTAGTAATAACTTTTTCTCTCAACACATTATTGAAAATTCCGTTGGGAGTTGTTAAAGAGCCATATGCATCAAACACTACTTCTTCTGTCTTTTGTTCAGATTGACGAATAGAATCAACTTGGAATCCTTGAATTTCACCGCCATAATAAGCACTGACTGAATAAGAAGAAAAGTCGGAATATTCATCCTCGTATGATGAACCAACAATTAGCAATGTGTCATATGGAGTTACTTCAGAATAACCTTGTACTTGAGTTCCTTCAAACTCAAAATCAATAGCAATACCAACGATCTTTTTAAGCCCACCAGTTACATCTAAGTATCCAATAAAACTACCAGCATCTCTAGCAACACTTGCGCTAGGGAATTCGCTGCCATAAGCGGTGGTACTTGGGTCTACGTAATTAAAAGCTTGTTCGAAATGATTGTTAAGATCAGATAAATCCCAAAATTGATTGGCACCAATACCTCCAGGGGTGATAGACGATGACGGTAAGGTGTCGATTACTTGAATTTCTATGTCAGAAATCATGGGAATGTGCGTATTTGTTAGCACATACTGAGCGTTAATCCCTGTGAAAGAAGAGATGGATAATAATAATAAGTATATTTTTTTCATAATAGGTTTTTTATGGAAATCAAAAGTAAAAAAAAAGAGGCTAAGCATGATGTGAATCAAGATAGCCTCTTTTTAAAAAAGTATTGATGAAATGTTATTTTTTGGTAAACTTACCAGACTCAATTACTTGACCTCTAATGTTAGTTACTTGATAAATGTACATACCTGATTGGTAGCTTGATACATTTAATTGCAATAAATCAGATTTTACTAATTCACTGTCAATCACTTTTCCAAGAGCATCATAAACATTCACAACAACTACACCGCTATTTTTCATTCTGAAATTAACAATTTCCGTAGCCAATGTTGGATAAACAACTAAGTCACTTATTGTTGACTCTGCAATTGCATCCGTGATGTTTTCGTCTGAAACGGCAATCATGTCAACCGTAATTTCGTCACCAACATAATCAGTTTCACCAAAAAACAATCCATATCCTGAAGAGAAAACCACAGTCATAGAATCAGGCATAGCAGCATTATTTGGATCATACGCAACAGGTAATGAAATTAAACTCCAAGTAGGGATCTCAATGTCAGAAACTACTGTCGATTGACCAACAATAACAGTATTGATAGTGAAATCAAAATTAATAAGGTACTGACCTTGATTAGCGTCACCTGTTTTTAATAAGAAAAATGCTGAATCGGGTCTGTAATCTATTGCAACTTGTTGGTTCATGTAACCAGGAATTTCTGTATAAGGGATACCATTAAGAGGGCAGGCAAGGCAATTACCCGTTACTAGAAGTGCTGAAGAACTTCCTTCGCCAGGGTTATTCGTTTCTTGAAATACGGTGGTGTCACCATCAACTTGCAAAATAAAGTTTAGTGTTACCCAACTATCTGGGTCAGTACCTGTCCAAGTTTCTAAATCAGCATTAAGTAGTTGTGCCTGAGCTGTTAAAGAAGCAAAAGCTAACATTAAAAGTAGTGTTTTTTTCATAATAGAAGTATTAATTATTTAAGCAAATATAAGGTAAAAAACATCTCTTTATAGGCCATTCACTTAAGAATCAAACCATTCGTAAAATAAGTTAGCGCGAGTGAAGTGTAGAATATTTTTCTGAAAAAACGATACTTACCCACATTTAAAGAAAAACATTTCACACGAAGGTCGCTGGACATTTTAAACAGGCTAATTCAACTTTATTTTTACTTGACTTGCTACCTCCTGTAAAAAGTAATCGTATTCATATCATTATTTGTGGAAATTGAGCCTACTAATAGATTATGACCCATAAGGAATACATATTTAAAGAAATGTCGAATAACTTACTTCGAAAAGAGTTGCCAAGTGATTTATATAACGGATTGGAGAAATGTAAAAACAATGCTGCGATGAAATAGGTTGGAGTTGGGTGGGCTATCATGCAAGCAAAAGAACTGATTGATAAAATGTTGCTGGAATTCATTTTTACACATTGGGTAAATCAGATTCTGTTTCACGAGTTGCTAATGCAGTTTTTTAAATAGTAATGGAGAAAAAAAGACTAAAAAAAGGATACTCTTCTTTTTTCAACACGAAAATTACTTTCCCTAAAACCTAACATCACAAATACTTCGATATCGCTCAGCACAAGTACTTCAACACTAGCCTTTGCTTAGTTATTCAGTACAAATAACTTGTGACAAGATCTGACTCCTATGGCTTTAACCTAAACCTTGAAAAAATGGATTCCTTTCTTCCACTGCGTTACAAAAGGAATGATGACCTACTGGCATGGAACTTTCGGTCATCTGACCTTCAATCCCGAAAAATCGGGACAGGCTCTGAAACCTGCTCCCTAAAACCTACTTCACGCCTTCCATCAAACGAGCTACATATTTACCAATAACATCAAATTCAAGATTGACTTGGCTACCTTTTGAAATATATTGAAAAACAGTGTGTTCGTATGTGTAAGGGATAATAGCTACAGAAAAACGATTGGCTTCACTGTTTACCACCGTTAGGCTTGTTCCGTTTACGGTAATAGACCCTTTTGGTACGGTGATATGGTTGGGCTTTTTTTCATATTCAAAAGAAAATTCCCAGCTACCATCTCGTTCTTTTTCATCAATACAAATAGCCATGGTGTCTACATGACCCTGAACAATATGCCCGTCTAGTCGTGCGCCTAGTTTCATGCATCGTTCTAAGTTTAAACGATCTCCTACAGACCAATGCTTTGCAGAAGTGACGTTTAAGGTTTCTTCAATTGCCGTAACCACGTAACTTTTGTCAGATAGACTTACTACAGTTAAACAAACACCATTGTGCGCAACACTTTGGTCTATGCTAAGCTCTTCAAGAAAGTCACAGCTTATTTCGAAATGAATGTTGCTGCCATCCTGCGTTTTGCCAATGATGGTAGCTAAAGACTCTATAATTCCAGTAAACATAATTAATTGTTTCCTCCGCCACTTTTAAGGGTTAAGTACCCGTTTATTTTTTCTGCTACGATGCCGTCAATCGTTTTTTTATTCACCTCTACCATATACTGATACACTCCATCGGCAACAACTTTGTTGGTTTTACTGTGCTTTCCATCCCAACCAATGTCTGGGTCGGTGGTTGTAAACACAACATCACCCCAGCGGTTAAAAACGGTGAAAACAACATCAGTAATATACTTGCTCGAAACAGGCTTGAACGTGTCGTTCATTCCATCGCCATTTGGGGTAAATACATTTGGCAATTTATACTCTGGGCAATTGTCTATGCAAACAACATTGCTTTTAGCACTTTCGTTGCCTACCGAATCGATAGTGGTGATAGCATAACAGCCTGCAATGTTGTTTTCTTGTACATGCGTATAGCTAATGTTGCTAGCACCAGCCAATGTAGTCAGCAGTGTGTTTGGTGATATGGATCTTAAGCTCGAATAATAAACGTTGTAAAACAACACATCGTCGGTGCCTGAGCAGCTTAGTGTCCCATTTTGCCAGGTCAAAGAGTTTTGTTCCAGTTCGCAACTACCATCAATGGTTAATGGAACTGCACAAGGAAATACATTGTCTATTGGCGTGGCACAAACCTGTTGGCTACTGTTCAGTATTGGTTCATTGGAAAGTGCTGCATAACGGCCATGTGCAACAATGACAAAACAATAATTGATTTCATTGGCTAATCCAGTTGCAACAAAGTTAGTATCACTTGTTTTGCCAATAAGTTGGAAGGAACCTACATCTCTTTTTTGATACACATAAAACGTGTCGTTTTCCCATGGTGTTTGTTCTATCCATCTTAGTTTTACTGAATTATCAGTAGCATAAGAGGTAAGAAAAATGGTAGAAGCATTGTCACTTGCACCAACCTTGATTCCATTGTTAAGCACAGATACTTTGTATTGATATCGGTAGTCAACCGTGTTGAGGTTCTTATGCACATACGATGTTGACAAGGCCGTTAAAGAAGCATTACTAGTACTAGTAAAAACAGTAGTGAATGAGTTGCTGGTAGTGTCCCATACTTCTACTTGATACTGATAAGGGCCAGTGAAACCAACAAGGGTATCCAGTTGAATTGGAGGGAACCATTTTATAGTGTCTTCACCAATAGTCGCTGAGGTTACCCCTATACTTGCTTTGGTAATCACCGGAATATCTATGCGACTTCTTATAGCGCAAAACTCAACCGAAGCATAGCTTTCTGCACCATCAGGATAAAAGGCAGTAACCATGTAACAATATTGATTTCCGAAATAAACGTTAACATCAAGCAAACTGGTGTCGTTGATGTCTTCGATAGTAGCAACAAGTTTGTAGCCAGTGTATTCTGGTACTCCCAACTCACAATTGTCGGGTGTAAACCCAATAGAATCTATCCGTCGGTAAATATAATAACCGATGGCATTGGAGCAGTTATTTTTAGTCCAAGACAATTGAATGTTATTGTTGACAGGAGATGCTGCTGGGTTTTTAGGCGCAGGTCCAACCACCGTTATGTTGTATGTTTTTAAGGCAATGAGTCTTTCAGGGTTGGCTCCATCGTCTGCTCTAAAAAGTACTTGGTGACGTTCTTTTCTTATGTCGTCACACGTTGTTGACCATTGAAAATTTCCTATTCCAATAGTTGCATTTGGTTGGTTGAATGTTGCTGTGTTACTCGTTTTTTCAAGAGGATAGCCAAAAGCAGATAAAGATACATTGTTGCTATCTGGGTCTGTTGCTTTGATGGCTAATAATAAGGTTGAGCCTGCTTCAATACAGGTGTCATTGCTGCCTAAAAATTCAGGAGCTCTGTTGGTGCATGATCTTACATTTATTTGCATGTCTCTAACCACATATCCCATTAAAATCCCGTCACGGTATTCGTCTATTTGCATGGCTACATTGTATTCACCCTCTTCTTTAGGTTCGTTCCAAATCAATTCTCCTGTTTGAGAATCGATGGTGATGACATTTTCTGGGCCAGCACCTATTTTATCGGGAAACACGTATGAGGGAATAGTTTCTCCATTAATGCCTCTAGAAGGAATTAAGGAATACACTAAGCTATCTCCGTCTGGGTCGAAAGCTAGAGGGTTGTGAAAAAATATCTCATCAACACATGCTTCATCTAAAGGAGGATAAAGCAGCTGAACTGAATTGTTGTTTCCACCCAAGGGTGAGTTAATAAAAGGATTTATGATAATAGCACTTTCAACGTAAACAGCTGTATTGAAGGAGTCGTCCATGTTTAATACACCGTTATTTCTATTCCTGTCACTAAACGAAATGATGAATTTCCCTGGGCCTGAATAGGTGTGTATTGCTTTGTACACGTTAGCTTGTGTACCAGAATTGATTGCAATAACTTTATCTCTTTGAACGCTCTGAACAGTATTGTCTCCCCACGACACGTCTAGTATGGGTGTGTCGGCAGAGCCTGGTGGAATGGTATATGTGTAAATGGTGATTTCATACGTTAATCCGCTAATGTGTCTATACACGATTTCTCCAGCTCTATTGTGAGAAGCATAACTAGTGGAAAACCCAAAGGTGAATAAAATAAAAAAGAGAAGTTTTTTTGCCATAATTTCAAGTACGAAAATAATGTTTTATCTGTTTAATAAGGAAGAATATCGAGATATTGGTTAAGTGGGTGATGAGATACTGATTTCATTCATGGCTTTTTTTTAATGAGGGATAAATAACAAGCTCTAAACATCGTTTATGAAAATAAAATAAGCTGCTTATTTTTAAAGCCTTGTCCTAAATATGAAACGCAACAGTAATTCATTAATTTTACCTACTTTCAAATAAAGATATGCTAAAAGTTACTCGTGTAAAGAATTTTGATGAGAACACATTTACCTGTGTTTTTATATCAAATAATAGTGAGTTAGATCAACTAACATTTTTGTCTGACGCTGATAAATCAGAAATTGAGGCCAATTTTTCACTGGGCAATAAAACCTTTGTGAAACAGCAATCTAACGGCTTTGCTGTCATGTTGTGCGATACCATTAAAACAAAAGAAGATGCCAGAAAAGCGGGTGTTTCTATGTTTAAATGTGTGAATCAACTGAAAATTACGGCCGCTTCTTTTGAAGTCATTGGTCTAGAGCATTCATTGATAGAATGTGTCGAAGGTGCTGTGCTGGTTAGCTATCAGTTTTTAAAATACTTTAAGGACGAAACAAAAAAAGAGAAAAAGTTTTCTTTCACAGAAATATTAGTGAAAGAAGATGCCATTTCTGCTATTGAGTTAATGGAGAGAGACGCTTGTTGGCAAGCTGTCTCAATTGCTCGTTCTTTAGTCAACGAACCGCAGAGCTATTTAAATGCTACTCAATATAGCAGTGATATTCAAGTATTAGGAAAACAATTTGGGTTTGATGTTGAGGTGTTTGAGAAAAGCAAAATAGAAGCGCTAAAAATGGGTGGTTTACTTGCCGTCAATAAAGGGAGTTTAATCCCACCAACATTTAACATCCTTACTTACCGAAATAAAGCGGCGAAAAATGAACAACCTTTAGCATTGGTAGGCAAAGGAATAGTTTATGATACGGGAGGATTGAGTTTGAAGCCTACGGCCAATAGCATGGATTTGATGAAGTGTGATATGGGAGGTTCTGCTTCGGTAGTTGGTGCTATGTGTGCCATTGCCAAAGCACAATTGCCAGTCAATGTGGTTGCGTTTATTCCAGTAACAGACAACAGACCCGGAGGAGATGCATATGCACCAGGCGATGTTGTGGTAATGCACAATGGACTAACAGTTGAAGTAAAAAATACGGATGCTGAAGGAAGAATGGTCTTGGCAGATGCCATGAGTTATGCCGAACAATATAAACCAGAATTATTGATTGAACTTGCTACCTTAACAGGGTCAGCGGTTGCCGCTATTGGGTCTGAAGCGGCTGTAGCCATGGGAACAGCAAGCGATGCAGTTGCCTTATTGAAAACAGTTGGCGAGAAGTGTCACGAAAGAATCGTAGAATTTCCATTCTGGAAAGAGTATGATGAGCAATTAAAATCGGACATTGCAGACTTGAAAAATTTGGGTGGCTCAACAGCTGGAGCAATCACAGCTGGAAAGTTTTTGTCCAACTTTACCACAGCACCTTATGTGCACATTGATATTGCAGGCCCTGCTTTTATTGATGCAGAAAGTGCATACAGAACAAAAGGGGGGACAGGTTACGGCGTTAGATTATTGTTTGATTTTATAAAAGAAAAATATCATGGCTAAAACATTAGATGATAAAATAAAAGTTGGAGTTACCATTGGAGACTATAATGGAGTAGGGATTGAGGTAATCATAAAAACTTTTATGGATGCTAGAATGCTTAGTTTGTGCACGCCTATTGTATATGGCTCGAGCAAAGTGGTTGGGTATCATCGCAAAGCATTAGGGATTAATGATTTTAGTTTTAATCAAATAAAAGATGCCACTGAAGCTAATACTAAAAAAGCAAACTTGGTAAATTGTTGGGAAGAACTAACAGAAGTAAAACTGGGTGAGCCAACAGAAATGGCAGGAAAATATGCAGTGTTGTCCCTAGAATGTGCCGTGAAAGATTTGGCTGCTGGGAAAATTGATGTGTTGGTTACAGCACCCATCAACAAAAAAACGATACAAAGTAAAGATTTTAACTTTCCGGGGCATACCGAATATTTGCAAGCCTATAGCAATGCAGAATCATCTTTGATGTTAATGGTTGCAGGAGATTTACGTGTAGGAGTTGCTACAGGTCACCTTCCCTTAAAAGAAGTGTCTGAGAACCTCACAAAGGAATTAATCATAGAGAAATTGCAACTTATGCAAGCCAGTATGGTTCGTGATTTCGGTTTGCAACGACCTAAAATTGCCGTATTGGGGTTGAATCCTCATGCAGGAGATAATGGTTTGTTAGGCGCCGAAGAACAAGATGTGATTATTCCTGCCATTAAAAAAATGAGAGAAGAAGGCATGTTAGTGTATGGTCCTTTTGCTTCTGATGGATTTTTTGGTTCGTCGGCCTTAAGTCAATACGACTGCGTACTGGCTATGTATCACGACCAAGGACTAGCCCCATTTAAGGCTTTGTCTTTTGAGAACGGGGTAAATTACACGGCTGGACTTCCAATTGTGCGAACTTCGCCAGATCATGGAACTGGGTACGACATTGCAGGAAAAAATGTAGCTTCTGAACAATCGTTGAGACAAGCGATATTTTTGGCTATGGACATTTACCGCAAACGTATGACCTATAAAGAAATAAACAGCAATCCGTTGCCGCTTGGAAAGACTACTAAAAAAGATAGGGGATAAAGTTGTTGCAAATCAATTTTTATTACCTTTGCGCACTCTTATAAAAGGAGATTGTCATGGAGAAGGTATTGAAAGAGTTTTTGGTGCGGTTTGGAAGCTTAAGCCAAGGGAGACATACTTTCGAATTTGAAGTGACAGACAAGTTCTTTGCATGTTTTGAATTTTCAGAGGTTGAAAAAGGAAATATAAACGTTGCTGTTGAGTTGGAAAAACAATCAACAATGCTCATTTTTCATTTCAATTTCACTGGAAAACTGCAATTAAATTGTGATCGTTGTGCTGGAGAATACCTTCAGGATATTGACGTCACAGAACGTTTGATTGTGAAATTTGGAAATGAAGTTTATGACATTTCTGATGAGATAATGATTATACCACATGGCGAATACGAACTTAACGTATCAAAATGGGTGTACGAGTTTTTAACACTCAACATTCCTCATCAACGATTGCACCCCGAAGGGGAGTGTGACGAAGATGTCTTAGATTTTATTGAAGAAGGAGAATTTCCTGATGAAGACCAAGACATAGAAGAACCAATAGACCCACGATGGGAAGCATTACAACAATTGAAAAACAAGAAATAAAAAACACATAAAATGGCGCATCCTAAGAGTAGAACATCAACGACTAGAAGAGATAAAAGAAGAACGCATTATAAAGCTGCTGAGCTTAATATTTCGACTTGCCCAACTACTGGTCAGCCTCACTTATTTCACCGTGCTTTCTGGCACGAAGGAAAACTTTACTATAAAGGTAGAGTAGTAGCTGAAAAAGAAGTAGCGATTTAAGATAGAAAGCACACTTTAAAATATTAGGGCGAAAAAGTAATTACTTTTTCGCCCTTTGTTGCTTCATAGTTTTTTAAGCACCTTCAAAATAAAAATTAAACAAGCTTTAGGTAAGTTTATCTAATCCTTTTATATTCGTTTCTTTGTTTCGCAAAAAACGTATTTTGCGTATTGCATAATTTCAAAACCTATGTCTAAAACAACTGCGGCTATTACAGCTGTTCATGGATACTTGCCAGACTATGTGCTGACCAATAAAGAGTTGGAAACCATGGTTGACACCACAGATGAGTGGATCCGATCAAGAACGGGTGTTCATCAACGTCACATCTTGAAAGGTGAAGGAAAAGGAACTTCTGACATGTGTGCAGAAGCCGTAAAAGGAGCTTGCCTTAAAAGAGGGATTACTCCTGAAGACCTTGATTTAATCATCGTTTGTACGGTTACTCCCGATCATCCATTTCCAGCTACAGCAAATATTGTGAGTGATAAAGTAGGTGCTAAAAATGCATTTTCTTTTGATGTCAATGCTGCATGTTCAGGTTTTATGTACGGATTGGTGACAGGAACTCAGTTTATTGAAACAGGGAAGTACAAAAAAGTGATGGTTGTTGGTGGAGATAAAATGTCTTCTATCGTCGATTACACTGATCGCGCTACCTGTGTCATTTTTGGCGATGGTGCTGGTGCAGTATTACTGGAGCCAAACGAAGATGGATTAGGGATTATTGATAGTGTATTAAAAAGTGATGGCTCTGGAAGACATCATTTACACCAAAAAGCAGGAGGCTCTGTGAAACCTCCAAGCATTCAAACAGTAGAGAATAGAGAGCATTTTGTTTACCAAGAAGGAAAAACAGTGTTTAAGTTTGCTGTAACCAATATGGCTGATGTCGCTGCAGAAATTATGGAGCGTAATAACTTAACATCTGATGATGTGAGCTGGCTAGTTCCGCATCAAGCAAATTTGCGTATAATTGATGCTACTGCTAATCGTATGGGCTTGGATAAAGATAAAGTAATGATAAACATCCAGAAATACGGTAACACTACCGCTGGTACATTGCCATTATGTTTATGGGATTACGAAAAACAATTGAAAAAAGGAGATAATATCGTATTGGCAGCTTTCGGTGGTGGATTCACCTGGGGAGCTGTGTACCTTAAGTGGGCATACGATACAAAATAATTAACGTAGGACTTAAAAGTATAAAACCGCAATATTATGAACATTGTTGAAATTCAGGACCTGATAAAGTTTGTTTCTAAATCAGGCGTTAGTGAAGTGGAAATCGAGCAAAAAGATTTCAAAATCACTATTAAATCAGAATCGAAAAAAGCAAAAGGTGCTACCCATTTTGAAGTACCTATGATGCAACAAATGCCAATGGCTATGCCGCAACAAATGGCTGCTCCAGCTCCCGTTGCTGTCGCTCCAGCTCCTGTACCAGCTGCTGCTCCTGCTGAAAACGCTAATTACATTACTGTTAAGTCACCAATGATCGGAACTTTTTACCGTTCTCCAGGGCCAGATAAAGACTTGTTTATTAATGTAGGCGATGAGATTAAGCCTGGGAAAGTTACCTGCATCATTGAGGCTATGAAATTGTTTAACGAAATCGAATCAGAAGTTAGTGGTCGTATCGTTAAGATATTGGCTGATGACGCTACACCTGTGGAGTATGACCAACCATTGTATTTGGTAGATCCTTCATAAACGATCATAGAATTTACGTTTAACGAAGTCAACTCATTATGTTTAAAAAAATATTAATTGCCAATCGTGGCGAGATTGCTTTGCGTGTCATTCGTACATGTAAAGAAATGGGTGTTAAAACAGTAGCTGTTTACTCAACTGCCGACAAAGAAAGTTTGCATGTGCGCTTTGCTGATGAAGCCGTTTGTATTGGGCCACCAGCAAGTGCAGATTCTTACTTGAAAATACCTAACATTATTGCTGCGGCAGAAATCACTAACGCTGATGCGATTCATCCAGGGTACGGGTTTTTGTCTGAAAACGCTCAGTTTTCCAAAATATGTGGCGAAAACGACATTAAATTTATTGGCGCATCTCCTGAAATGATTGATGGAATGGGTGATAAGGCATCTGCTAAATCAACCATGCTTGCTGCGGGAGTACCTTGTATTCCAGGATCAGAAGGTATTTTGAAAGATTATGCCGACGCTAAAAAAGTAGCCAACAAAATTAAATACCCTGTCATGCTTAAAGCAACTGCCGGTGGTGGTGGTAAGGGTATGAAAATGGCGTCGAACGATGAAGAGCTAGCCGAAGCATGGGAATCTACCCGTAGAGAAGCTGCTGCTGCTTTTGGAAACGATCGCATGTACATGGAGAAGTTTGTAGTTGAGCCAAGACATATTGAAATACAAATTGCAGGAGATATGTATGGTAACTATTGCCACATGTCAGAACGTGATTGTTCTATTCAACGTCGTCATCAAAAATTGGTAGAAGAAACACCTTCACCATACATGACTACTGCTTTGCGTAAAAAAATGGGAGAAGCTGCTATTAAAGCTGCTGCTGCTGTTGGTTACGAAGGAGTAGGTACTGTTGAGTTTTTGGTCGATGCCAACCGTGATTTCTATTTCATGGAAATGAATACACGTATTCAAGTGGAGCACACCATTACAGAAGAAGTAATCAATTTTGATTTGATCAAAGAGCAAATTAAAATTGCTGCTGGTGAAAAAATTTCAGGCACCAACTACGAACCTAAAATGCATGCCATTCAGTGTCGTATCAATGCCGAAGATGTATTTGCTAACTTCCGTCCGAGTCCAGGTAAAATAACTACCTATCATAGCCCAGGAGGTCATGGTATTCGTGTAGACACGCACGTGTATGCAGGTTACACCATTCCACCTAACTACGATTCTATGATATCGAAGTTGATTACCGTTGCTCAAACACGAGAAGAGGCAATCACCAAAATGGAACGCGCACTTAGCGAATATGTGATTGAAGGTATTAAAACAACCATTCCTTTTCACCTACAACTAATGGCTGACGAAAAATTCCGTAAAGGAGATTTCACCACAAAATTCCTAGAAGATTTTGTGCTAAAACCAGCATAGTTGATTTAACTTTATTTTTTATTCTGAAAAGGCCGTCTGAAAAGATGGCCTTTTTTTGTGATATTTTTTTGAAATATGTATACTCCTGCTATAGCCATCACTCTAATCTTCTTTGATTGCAAGAATAAGAAAGCTTAGCTTTTGCTTATATAATAAATATCATATAATATTGTCAGTAAGTAAATTTTTAATTCTGATGATAAGATATCTTTTTCTGTTATTAACTGGTATTGTGTCTCTGTCAAGTAATGGACAAGACTATGTGTATTATGAGCAATATGTCAATTTGCAAAATGGGCAATGTAGTAATTGCAATTTAGATTGGAGGTATGTCACTCAGTCAATTAAAAAGCAATACCCTAATGCTCGGATAGTTATGTCGTCAAATGCTATTGCTGAAAAACTAGAATCGTTTCTTAAGGATATTATGCAGTTTGATGTAATGCCTGATACGGTACTAGGTGAATGTAAGGATGTTATTAGTGGCTTGTATTATTATCAAGCAGTAAAAGATACGAGCATCTTGATAAGTGAAGTGAATTTAGGTGATTTGCAGAAGCGTCCAGAGTTGTTTGGGTTTTTTGAAAATAATTTTGAGTCATTAGAAAAAGGAAGAATTGAAATTAGTTCATATGAAAAAGCTTGTTTTGTCAATGGACAAGTTGTGAAAATTGATTATGCCAAAAACATTATTGTTAGAATGGCAAATAATGATACACTACGTTTTAATTGGGATGATATGTATAGGCAAGTTGGTGAGGATAATTACGAAGATACACGCTATGTTCTAACTCAATTGGGCATGAAGCGCTTGAAATTATATGCTCATGTAGTTTATGAAGGAAATATTGTACTGTTAGGTGTTATACCTGTTTTGGAAGAGAACAATGTTTTCGAAATCCCTATTGTTATCGAAATAGCAGAAGACAATAGCTTGAAAATTGCATTATTGCGTGAAAAAGGCCTTAAATTTATTGACCCAAGTTGGTTTATGTACGATAATTCAAACATTCTCGTGAACTTTAATCATTACCTATTTAGATCCTGGAATGGTGTGTCACGTTTAGTAAAGACGAACGCAGAATGGGAAATTAATTCACTCAGTAAAAAGCAATTAAAACAATTTCAATTTAATGATTTTAATTTTGTTAGACACCAGAAAGACGTAAACAAAAATAAGGCAATGGCTAAGCATTTAAATGGTTTAACTCAGGAGATATGGAATGCTCTATCACCCATATTTACTTCTGAAAACACACAAATACTTAGGTTGTGGGAACAGGATAAAAAATGTACAGTTTGGCTTGAACATAACTCAGGTTGTTACAGTCTGCTAAGGTTAATAGAATATGCAGAAGGTAATTGGAGCTTTTCATCCTTAGCAGGAACGTATTATTTGCCAAACCCACCTATCGATGTTCAAGTGACAGAGGGCGATTTGCAAATGTTGTTCGCAAACTAATTTGATAAAGCATTTGGTACACATAACTAATGGCTGACGAAAAATTCCGTAAAGGAGATTTCACCACAAAATTCCTAGAAGATTTTGTGCTAAAACCAGCATAGTTGGTTTACTTATATTTTTTATGTTAAAAAGCCGTCTGAAAAGAGGGCCTTTTTTGTGCCGAAAATTAAAGGTTTGGGAGCAGCATAATCATCAAATTTATACCTAAATCCGTAGAATTTTTACCTAACCCATTGATTTTTAAGAGATATACTTTTAATTGAAAATACATAATCGTGTTAAAGTTAAAGGATTAGTGCGTACCTTTGCGCCAAATTTTTCAGCAGTATGCAAATTAGAAACATTGCTATTATAGCACACGTCGATCATGGTAAGACTACCTTGGTAGATAAAATTATTGAAGTAGGTCAGCTTTTTAAAGAGCATGAAAAACATGGTGATTTGATCATGGATTCGAACGATTTAGAGCGTGAACGTGGAATTACCATTGTTTCTAAAAACGTATCTGTTGTTTACAAAGGTGTAAAGATCAATATTATTGATACTCCTGGTCACGCCGATTTTGGTGGTGAAGTAGAGCGTGTGTTAAACATGGCTGATGGTGTTTTGTTGTTAGTAGATGCATTTGAAGGCCCTATGCCTCAAACTCGTTTCGTAACTCAAAAAGCTTTAGAGCTTGGTTTGAAACCTATTGTTGTTGTCAACAAAGTAGATAAGCCAAACTGTACGCCTGATATCGCTTACGAAAAGGTGTTTGATCTAATGTTTCAATTAGAAGCTACAGAAGATCAACTTGACTTCCCTGTTGTTTATGGTTCTGCCAAAAACAACTGGATGAGCGAAGATTGGAAAAACGAAACGACCGACATTACTTATTTGTTGGATTCTGTTATCGCAAACATTCCTGAGCCTAAAACAAATGAAGGTCCTGCTCAAATGCAAGTTACTTCGTTAGATTACAGCTCATTTGTAGGACGTATTGCCATTGGTCGAGTTCACAGAGGTGTAATGAAAGAAGGTATGGACGTGATGTTGATGAAACGTGACGGAACTTCTAAGAAAACAAGAATTAAAGAGATTCAAGTTTTTGAAGGACTAGCTAAAAAGAAAGTATCGGAAGTTAGTGCTGGAGATATTTGCGCGTTGGTAGGAATTGAAGGATTTGAAATTGGTGATACAGTTGCTGATGCGATCACTCCTGAAGCTTTGCCTCCTATCTCAATTGATGAGCCTACTATGAGTATGGTGTTCACGATTAACGATTCACCGTTTTTTGGTAAAGAAGGTAAATTTGTTACTTCACGTCACTTGAAAGAGCGTCTAGATAAAGAATTAGAGAAAAACCTTGCTCTTAGAGTAGGAGAGTCTGGTAAAGCAGATTCATTCATCGTGTTTGGTAGAGGTGTACTGCATTTGTCAGTATTGATTGAAACCATGCGTAGAGAAGGTTACGAATTACAAGTTGGTCAGCCACAAGTTATTTTGAAAGAAATTGACGGAGTTAAGTGCGAGCCAATGGAGGAATTGACCATTGATTTACCAGAAGAGCATTCAGGTAAAGCAATAGAAATGGTTACCATCCGTAAAGGTGAAATGTTGAGCATGGAACCTAAAGGTGATCGTATGATTTGTGAATTTAACATTCCATCTCGTGGTATCATCGGATTGCGTAACTACCTATTAACTGCTACTGCTGGTGAAGCTATTATGGCTCACCGTTTCAAAGGATTTGAAGCATACAGAGGTGTTATCGAAGGTCGTCAAAATGGATCATTGATAAGCATGGAGCAAGGAAAAGCAATTCCTTTTTCTATGAATAAATTACAAGATCGTGGTAAGTTTTTTGTTGATCAAAACGAAGAAATTTATGCAGGTCAAGTAATTGGTGAAAACAGTCGTACGGGTGATTTAGTTGTGAATGTTACTAAAACAAAACAATTAACTAACATGCGTTCTTCTGGTGCTGATGATAAAGTGAAATTAGCTCCACCTATTAAATTCTCATTGGAAGAAGCGTTGGAGTATATCCAAGCGGATGAATATGTAGAGTTGACTCCAAAATCGTTACGTGTACGTAAGATTTTGTTAAGCGAAAATGAAAGAAAACGTTTCAAAAGTACAGCGGTAAACGCATAACTTTTACGTTATTAAAGCATATCAAAAAGGCAGCTCATTGTGAGCTGCCTTTTTTAGTTTACAATAAGATTGGTTTTGGAAAGGCAATCGGCCCCATCCCAGCGATAAGCGACAATATGTTGTTTCTTTTTTAAATTATAATCTAAGATGGCAATATTCGGCTGTATTAAATCAACTGCTCTGTTTAGGTTGTAGTGCCCCATAAAAAGAGGTTTTTCTGTAAGAGTATACTCCATCTTGTTTAATGAACGTGGAATAGGGATTTCAATGTTTGGGAATTTCTTTTTTGGGTTTACGGCTAGATTCAAATAATGTGTTTCATTGTTTACTTTCCACCATTGAATTTTCGCCCTACCTGGGCGAGACAATTTTTTCTCACTAAGTGGAACATATTTAGGTAACATTACTTCTATGCCTTTAGTCAGTATGAACAAACTTTCGAGCAAAGGGGTGTTTTCTTTGAAAAGTTCAGTCAGTACTTTGTCATTAATGGTTAGATCAGGTGATATGGTTTTTAATAACTGTATGCTTGGTTCATGCCAACAAGCATGAATAACTCTAAAATCATCTGTTTCTATCACCAAAGGCAAGGTTTTACACCAATTTACCCATTCCCTTACTTTTTGGGTATCGAAATTAAATTCACTGTAAAGGCGATGAAAATAACCATACCCTTTCGACCACATCAGCGGAGTATTGGGGTGAATAGCGTTGGCGTAAAAATGAAGTATAAAATTTAACTCATGATTACCCAGCACGACTTGTGCTTGCTTGTTGTCAACCATTTTTCTGACAATTTTAAGCACTTCTATGCTTTCTGAGCCTTTGTTGATAAGGTCACCAACAAAAATTGCCTTCCTCTCAGAATGCTGAAACCCTTCCTTCGTTTTGGTGTAACCCAGTTTTTTCAACAAGGTTGTCAGTGAGCCTGCTTGGCCATGTATGTCTCCAATGATGTCGTACATAAGTGTAATGTTAAAACAAAATTTAATATAAAATCAATGTCTAGAAAGGATTGTTACTTTTTTATAAAAGGTACCAGTTTTACAACATTGTCATACGCTATTCTTGCATAATAAACCCCACTGTGGAGGTGTATTACAGGTATGTCAGTTTGGGGTTTTGAAGTATTGAATGAAATGATTGCATTGCCCGATACATTAAAAATCTGAACAAAAGCTTCTTGATTTTCTGAGATGTTAATATTCAATGTGAGAACGGTACTGGTAGGATTTGGGAATAAGCTAACGCCATCTTCAAAATCTAAAAACTTAAAAGGTAATGGTGTAGTAAACGAAAGGGGCCCCATTTCGGCTCGATAATAAACCCATTGATTTTTAATAGGCTGTTCATCAAAAAATTCATACGGCACAGGAGAGGCTGAACCACCACAGACGCCAGCGATATCGCCAATCTCCAAAAAATTTGTTGTATCTATCCCGCGGTACATCGTGATTCCATTGCAAGATTCACCACCAGAAATAATAAGTTTTAACTGCACACCGTTGTTAGATTGCAGGGCAGTAAATTCATCTAGAATAGGGTGCTGGCCTTCGAAATCTTGACTAAAAATAAAGCTCGAAAGGCAACAAAAAATAAAAGTGAGAATAGGTTTCATACCGCATTAACGCATAATAGACTCAAAATCTTGCCATAGCACTTCTTTTGGTGTAGGAGCAGTGACAGTCATGGTCTCTTTTGAAACGGGATGCTCAAAGCGTAGTTTCTTAGCATGCAAGTGAATAGACCCATCTTTATTAGGTCTTTTGGCGCCGTATTTTAAGTCGCCTTTGATAATCATACCATTGGTGCTTAGTTGCACCCTTATTTGGTGATGCCTCCCAGTCTTGGGGTTTACTTCAAGGTAGTAGTATCGATCACTTTTACCTTTCAAAATATAGTCCAACTCGCATCTTTTAGCGTCAGATCTTTCGTAGGTAAAAGCAATGCTTTTGTTGGTCTTGCTATTTTTTTGAAGGTACTGTATGAGTGTTTTTTCAGTTTCTTTAGGTTCTTGTTCTACAACTGCCCAGTATGTTTTTTGGGGAGTTTTGTCCTTAAACGCAACCGTCATCCTTGTCAAGGCTTTACTCGTTTTGGCAAACAATATCACTCCACTTACTGGTCTGTCTAACCTGTGGATGGTACCCAAAAATACATCTCCAGGTTTATTGTACTTTACTTTTATGTAAGCTTTAACGATGTCACTCAATGGAGTGTCACCTGTTTTATCTCCTTGCGTAATATCACCAGAGCGTTTATTGATGGCAATCAAATGATTGTCTTCAAACAACACTTGTAAATTGTTAGGAGTACTTTTTGTGTTAGTATTGCTCACGGTCGTTTGGAAAATCTTTGGCTCTTACGTCAAGCACATAATTGTTAACAGCACCTTTCATCTCTTCGTATAGGTTGTGATACCTTCTCAAGAAGCGTGGGTTAAACTCATTGGTGATTCCTAACATATCATGTACTACTAGCACTTGACCGTCCACGCCGTTGCCAGCACCAATACCTATAATTGGGATGTTAACAGATTCGGCAACCTCTTTGGCAAGTTTAGCAGGTACTTTTTCAAGCACAACCGCAAAACAACCCGCTTCTTCCAAAATCTTCACATCTTCTTTTAATCGTTCTGCTTCTTCATCTTCTTTTGCACGAACAGTATAGGTACCAAATTTGTAAATAGATTGAGGAGTTAAGCCCAAATGTCCCATCACAGGAATACCTGCGCTTAAAATACGTTCAATGGATTCTCTTACTTCTCTACCGCCTTCTAGTTTTACGGTATGCCCACCAGATTCTTTCATAATCTTGATAGCCGATGTAAGTGCTTCTTTAGAGTTTCCTTGATAAGAACCAAAAGGCATGTCAACTACAATCAACGCTCTTTTTACTGCCCTTACGACAGATGAGGCGTGATAGATCATTTGATCAAGGGTAATAGGCAGCGTTGTTTCATGTCCCGCCATAACATTGGAAGCAGAGTCTCCCACTAAAATAACATCGACTCCTGCTTCATCTACAATACGAGCCATGGAGTAATCGTATGCGGTAAGCATCGCAATCTTTTCTCCCTTAAGCTTCATTTCTTGCAAAATGTGCGTGGTAACTCTTTTTACAGATTTGTGTACTGACATGGTTTGTAGTTTTTACAAATATTAAAATATTTTAACGAATACCACCGAGATTAGTTAGACAAGTATGTAATTAACAATTATTTTTTTGAAATTTGAAAGCTTCCTGTGCGTAAAATAACGGTGGAGAGCAATTAAATGTGTAAATTTGTGGCCTTAAAAAACAGCTATGAAATTTTTAAAAGTAATTTGTATTTCCATTTTAATCATGCTTATCAATGCATGTAGTACCGATTTTGAAATAAACGCTCCACGAGATGAAACACCGGTGATTTATGCATTGATAGATGCATTTATTGCAGATTCTGAAAATCCATTTCATAGACCTGATACTCAGTTTGTGAAAATTACACGTACTTTTCTTGGTGACGGAAATATTCTTGATTTTGCAAAAGAGAGAGACTCTTCAGAGTACAAGCAAAAATTGAGAGCCTACTTGATTAAAGACAGATCAACAGACACCTTGTTTTTGGACACCTTAACAATTTTCGACAAAAAAGAAGGTCAATTTTATGGCGGTAAATCAACGGTATATTTCACCAAAGAGGCAATTGCTCCGCAAACATCTTATGAGCTTGTTGTGGAGGCTCCTAATAAAACAGCACGTGCTAAAACTAACACCGTAGGAGAAATAAATATTGATAAGCCAAAACAGGCTAGTAGTGTAAGGTTAGTCAATGGTTCAAGTGCTCCTTGGACATACAGAGACATGGATGTAGAATGGACTACTACTAAAAATACGAAATATGTTGAAGTGAGTTTAATCTTTTCATATTATGAACACTATACGGATAACACCAAAGAGATTAAAGAATTTGAGTATTTTGTTGGGAGCAGGCAGGCTGAGACAGACGCAGGAAACGAAAGTGTGTCTTTTAGATGGGATTCTGAAAATTTCTTTAAAAGGTTATCCGGAATTGAAACGCCTAGTAACGTGGTTAAAAGAGTCCCTTTAAATATTAGTAACGATATTCAAGCTTTTAAGTATAAATTTACCATTGCAGGAAATGAAATCAACACCTACATTGATTTGCAAAATCCTTCTACAGGCATTGTACAGGAAAAACCTATCTATAGCAATGTAGCCAATGGCTTAGGTATCTTTTCTTCAAGATATTTACAAGAATTGACCGGATATGCAGTTCATAGTAATACAATGAGTGCAATAATCCATCCCGGT
The DNA here is from genome assembly GCA_047634195.1 of Flavobacteriales bacterium. Lineage (GTDB taxonomy): Bacteria > Bacteroidota > Bacteroidia > Flavobacteriales_D > Luteibaculaceae > JBLIDJ01. The sequence continues at coordinate 2,454 of JBLIDJ010000018.1, read as the reverse complement.
GGAACACCATACACCAAGGACTTGAAGTTTGCAAGACAGTAATATTAAAACTATTAATTATAAAAAAAACCTCGTTATCCGAGGTTTTTTTATGCCTCAATGTCATGAAATATGACAGATACATAGAGAAATACTGACATTTTGTAGCTATTCAATGGATGGCATATCATTTGAATAAGCGTTTACAATAAAAAAGGAATTAAGAATAAAAATTATAATTATGAGTAAGATTATTGGAATCGACCTTGGTACTACCAACTCTTGTGTTTCTGTGATGGAAGGAAATGAGCCTGTGGTAATAACCAACAGCGAAGGAAAAAGAACAACGCCTTCTATTGTTGCATTTATTGAAGGTGGAGAAAGAAAAGTAGGTGATCCAGCAAAGCGTCAGGCGATTACAAACCCAACCAAAACGATTAGTTCTATTAAACGTTTCATGGGTAACAGTTTTGATGAGTGTGCAAAAGAAATTGCACGTACTACTTACAAAGTTGTTAAAGGAGATAATAACACTCCAAGAGTAAAGATTGACGACCGTATGTACACTCCGCAAGAAATTTCTGCGATGGTGTTGCAAAAAATGAAAAAAACGGCTGAAGACTACCTTGGACAAGATGTTACTGAAGCAGTCATTACTGTTCCTGCATATTTCAACGATGCTCAACGTCAAGCGACAAAAGAAGCGGGTGAAATTGCTGGTTTAAAAGTTAGAAGAATCATCAACGAACCTACCGCAGCTGCATTGGCTTACGGAATGGACAAAAAATCGGAAGATGTTAAGATTGTTGTTTTTGATTGTGGTGGTGGTACACATGATGTTTCTATCCTTGAATTAGGTGACGGAGTATTTGAAGTAAAATCTACCGATGGTGATACACATCTTGGTGGTGACGATTTTGACCAAGTAATCATTGATTACTTAGTAGCTGAGTTTAAAGACGAAAATGGTTTGGACTTGAGTAAAGATCCAATGGCATTGCAACGTTTGAAAGAAGCTGCTGAAAAAGCAAAAGTTGAGTTATCTAGTACTACTTCAACTGAAATAAACTTGCCTTACATCATGCCAGTTGATGGTGTGCCTAAGCACTTGGTGCGTTCTATGAGCCGTTCTAAATTCGAGCAATTGGCTAGTAGCCTAATCGAAAGAACTATTGCTCCATGTAAATCTGCTCTTAAAAGCGCTGGTTTATCTATCAGCGATATTGATGAAGTTATCTTAGTAGGTGGTTCTACCCGTATCCCTGCTATTCAAGAAGCTGTAAAAGCATTCTTCAAAAAAGACGCTTCAAAAGGTGTTAACCCTGATGAGGTTGTTGCCATTGGTGCAGCTATTCAAGGTGGTGTTTTAACCGGAGAAGTGAAAGACGTATTGTTGTTAGATGTTACGCCACTTTCTTTAGGTATTGAAACCATGGGTGGTGTTATGACTAAGCTTATTGAAGCTAACACAACCATTCCAACTAAAAAATCAGAGACATTCTCTACCGCATCTGATAACCAACCATCGGTTGATATTCATGTTATTCAAGGAGAACGTGCTATGGCTAATGATAACCGTACTATTGGACGTTTTCAATTAACGGATATTCCACCAGCACAACGTGGTGCTCCTCAAATTGAAGTAACCTTTGATATTGATGCGAATGGTATCATGCACGTTTCGGCAAAAGATAAAGGAACAGGAAAAGAGCAGTCTATCAAGATTGAAGCTTCTTCTGGACTTTCAGATGCTGAAATTGATAAAATGAAAAAAGAAGCAGAAGCAAATGCTGATGCTGATAAAAAAGCAAAAGATGCTATCGATAAAATAAACCAAGCTGATTCAACGATTTTCCAAACGGAAAAACAAATGAAAGAGTTTGGAGATAAAATCCCAGCTGAGAAAAAAGCTCCAATAGAAGAGGCTTTGGCTGCACTTAAAACGGCACACGAAAACAAAGACCTAGAAGCTATTGATGCATCTATGGAAAAACTAAACACTGTTTTCCAAGCTGCTTCTCAAGATATGTACGCTGGCGATCAAGCGCAAGGTGGTGCAGAAGGTGCTGAAGCTAACGCTGAAGACGAAGTAACTGATGTTGACTTTGAAGAAGTAACAGAAGAAGTGAAAGAAGAAGAGAAAAAATAAGCATTCGCTTTTTTTAATATGAAATCCCCTTCAAGCAATTGAAGGGGATTTTTTGGTTTATACTGAAGTAATTTAAGTGTTTGCATGACTTTTTTTTAACGGGTAATTTGTTATTCATAAATATTAATTGTTCTTTAGCGAATATAAAATGCTTTTAGTCGACAATTAGCAAACATTTAATCATTAAAAACTAAAGAAATTAAAAAGATTGCATTAAGTGTTATGGGACTAACCATAATGATGTTTTTTGCTTGTGATAAGGAAGTAGACTTACCTATAGACATCAAGAATAAGGTTGAAAGTAGAACCAAAAAAATAACGGTAGA
>JBLIDJ010000017.1:0-29357 GCA_047634195.1 Flavobacteriales bacterium | reverse complement strand
AGGTCAATTTTTTAACCAATTGGCCCATACTATTGTGTATAAAAATGAGTGTAGCTTGGTCGAGAGCCTTGTTTAACGTAATGGTTAATTCATCGACAACTGGATTGGGACTTAGAGAAAACGTGTTTTTATTAATTTCTTGAATGTCAACTAATGATCTGCCATTCCAAGGCATTATATCTATAGAAATAGCATTCGATTTTCTGTACGGATCCATAAAAAAATCACCTAATACAAGTAGGTTTTTGCTTTAATAGGCTGCACTTGTAGGTCCCACATTACTCTTGTTCATGCGATTTAATGTGATTGTTTTATGGCTTTTTGTTGTGCGTTGCTTAAGGCTTTTTCACTCATCGCTTAAAAGTATAAACCTTTTGAGGGGTAACCAACATATGGAGCGGAATATCGTGATTATTGGTGGGGATTGTTTCCGTCAATGGCTCAAAAAAGGATAGCCCTATGGTTAAGGTTTCTTTGTTGCATTGTTTCAAAAAGCGATCGTAAAATCCTTGTCCATAACCAACTCTGTTGCCAAGTGAGTCGCAGCAGAGTAAGGGTACAAGCACTACATCTATGTCTTTTGGGTTAATGGGATGTCCTTGGTTGGGTTCTAGTATGCCAAAATCACTTTCGTGAAACGTTGTTTCAGCATCTAAGGACACATGACTCAAGGAATGATCTTTAAAATGACTGATGGAAGTGGCGATTTGCACCTGTGGAAGGTTTTCGAAACAATAAGAAATCCAAGGGAAGGTATCTACTTCCTTTAATTTTTTGATGGGCAAAAAACTGTGTATTAAAAGATTGTCATCGTTGATAAGATCAACGAGCTTATCTTTTATTTGAAGGGATAAGGCACTAGTTTCTTGATCGGACAATGCCATGCGCATGGCTTTGTAGTGTTTTCGAAGTGCTGGTTTATCCATATTTTATAATTATTTTGGCAATTGATTCGTTTCTAAATATTGATCAAGAGCAATTTTATTTTGTGTGCTTATCATCAGTTTTTCACCATTGTTGAGTTCTAAAAACACACCATGTTTGCCTTTGGTGCTGTAAATTTTTCCGTACTGTTTACTAAACCGTACACCCCAACCACCCACAAAACCATAGTTGACAACAGTTGCAGTTTTCACATCTTTCCATAGAATGCTGCGTTTTAAAAACGGAGAGAATACGATGTCTATCGTTGTCGTATCTATTTTTATTTGAAGACTAGCTTTCCAAAATAGTATTAACAGCAACAGCGATAACATAAACATTAGGATGAGCATAAAATTTGGAGAGGGTTTATCACCAAACGGAATGCCCATGATTATTTGTTGGTAAACACCCAAACCAAAAAGTAATACAATAGGAAAGATTAAAAAAATAATCCATTTTGCAAATTTTTGCTTTTCAATATGTACGTTATTCATAAGCGTAAAGGTAATCCACTGAGCTCAGAAGCGTGTTGAATTAGTTAGAATTTATGGTATAAATAAGACTTGGAGGGTTGCATAACACTGCTTTGTCTTTAAAAAGCGCAATGGGTGCTTTGAGAAGATGCATGTTGTTTTTGAGTACATTGAGCCAATCTTCATCGCTCAAATCACTACCTTTTATGATTGCTTGATAGCCCGGATCTGCTTTGTTGAGCAAGTCTTTGGCAGACATCTTCAATTTATTCAAAATGGTTTTGAGGTAGGTAGAAGAGAAAGTCATGCTTGAAGGGTTTTGCCATATCACGGCATCGGTCAAGGATTTGGCAAAAGCAAACGCTTGCTTACCGGTGTGACTTTCTTGGTCAGCTATTAATACTAATTCATGGTGCTGTGCATTCATATGTTTTTATATTAGAACAGCAATCAAGGTAAGTAAAAAAGCTTTTGATTGACTCAATCAAGTATTTATTTGTTGTCTAAGTGATATAAAGTAAGTGCAGCAATGGGCGATTCTATGATGGTGTTTATGTTTATATGATAATCAAGGCCTACTTTTTTGATGTAGTCACTCCAATAATAAGCTACACTGCCTACCAAAGCTAGTTCTTGTGGTTTGGCTCCAAAAACTTCTACAATCATTTCAAAAAACTGCTGATATACCTGAATGATGAGCTGTTGTATGGTTTCGTGTTTGCGTTGTTGAAACGCCCATTTTGAAAATTGAGCCAGGAAATAGGCTTTTTTATCAGTGTTATACAATTCAAAAATCATAGCATCAATGGTCCAAGGGAACTTTCGTGCAAAAGCTTGTTGTATTTCATCTGGCCAATTTCCTCGGTAATATCCTTTCAAAACAGCTTTGCCAATACTAACACCTGCACCTTCGTCACCCAAAATATAACCCATGGCAGGAGCCTTTTTTTCGATTTCATTCCCATTGTACCAACCTACATTGGATCCTGTGCCTAATATGGCTATGAGTCCTTCCGATTTTCCGAGTCCAGCTCTTGCAGCCGCCAATAGGTCATTGTGTACTTCAATAACTGCGTGCATAAACACATCTTTCAGAGTGTTTGTCCATAATGGTCGTGTGACATCAGTAATGCCCGCGCCATAATAATACACGGCTGTTATGAGAGCAGAATCTATTTGAGTACTTAATTCTTGTAGGTGTTCGAAGCACGTTTCCGCCGGCATCGAATTAGGGTTGATGCCCGCTGTTACAAACTGTTTTATGTTTTCTTGGTCTATTAATCTCCAAGCTGTTTTGGTGGATCCGCTGTCTGCTATTAAAATCATATGAAGGCAAAAATACCCTAAATAAGGTATTGTTACATGAGGTATTGCAACTTAGATTTGCAGGGTTATTTTAAATCAGTCTAAATAAAGATAAGGAATGAAATTTTTGAATAAAAACATATTTGTACTCATTGCGCTTGCAAGTGTACTATTTTCTTGCGAAAAAGAAAAAGAAGATGTTGCTCCTCCAGTTGCTGAGGCTAATTTAACATCATATGCATTTACAAGAAACGGGTTTTCAACCGTTGAGTATAGTGGGCAAACAACTCGTATGAACATGTTTGATGAATTGTCGAGTTATATAAGTCTTGGCAATAATGGAATCACCTTGTCTGTGGAAGCGATGAATAATATGTTTAAGAATGAAAATGCTCCTTTTGCAGACCCTTCACTTAATGCGTCATCCAAAAACATTTCAAGCAAAACATATGTTGAAGATACAACAGTGTTTGAACAATACTTTACAAACCTAGCAAAATCAAGTAAGCCTATGGATTCTGCTTTTATAGATACTGCTTCTATGGGCACTGCTGGGCTTTTGTACAGCAACGATTTCAGTAAACATTATTTGGTTGACAGTAATGGGGTAGAATGGAAACAATTGATTGTAAAAGAGTTAATGGGTGCTTTTTTGTATTACCAAATAACAAGTGTTTATTTGTCAGCTGACAAAATTGGTTCTTCGGTAGACAATAGTCTTTCTGTCACTGGAAAGTACTATACCACTATGGAACATCATTTTGATGAAGCTTTTGGATATTTGGGTGTACCAACCAATTTCCCGACAAACAAAGAAGGAATCAGGTATTATGGTTCTTATGCCGATCAACGCAACGTAGTTCTTGGTTTAAATAGCAAGTTGATGGATGCTTTCATAAAAGGGAGGCAAGCAATCGTGGATAGGGATATGACTGCAAAGTGGGAAGCAGTTGCTGAAATTAAAACTAATCTTGAATTGGTGATTGCTGGTTCAGCCATTCATTACCTAAACGAAGCCATTGCCAACTTCGGTGACAATGCTATTCGTTGCCACACTTTGTCGGAATGTTTGGGTTTTGTGAAATCATTAAAATATAACATAGACAAAACTATTTCCAATGAAGATATTGCTTCTATAGAGGCAAGTATTGGAATGAACTTTTATGAAGTTTCGGTGAGCGATTTAAATGCCGCTAAAACTAGTCTTAGCTCAATTTTCCAATTAGACGACTCTAAAGACATTTTATAAAATTAACTGAAACTATGAGGGTAGTGAAAAAAATAAGTTCTGGATTTTTATTGATGGCAATTATGTGGTGCATGGCTTCGTGTGACGATAAAACCATTCCTTTAGTGCCTGAAGATACTTTCGATAAATCGATTATGTTAACGCATTTCGCTAACAATATCATTGTACCTGCTTATGCCGAGTTGTCGAATAGCGTGTTGACATTAAAAAGCAATGTTATTGCTTTTGATATAGAAAAAAACACTGAAAATTTAAAGAATTTAAAAGCATCATTTTTAGAGAGTTATCAAAAATTTCAAGAAGTAAGCTTGTTTGATTTTGGACCTGCGGCTAACATTAGTTTTTCTAGTTCGATCAATCTTTTTCCTACTGATACACTACAAATAGAAAATAATTTTCAGTCGAATAGTGTTGATTTTGAAAGTGCAGCAAACATAGATGCAATAGGTTTTCCAGCCATAGAGTATGTTTTGTTTGCTTACGGAAATGAGATGATAAACAATCCAACTTCTGAGGCAAGCCAAGCACAAAGGGCTTATTTGAAAAAATTAATTGATCATGTTGATATACAGGTTAATAATGTGTATCAACAATGGGTCAATTCATATTCAGTTAGCTTTATTGCTGCCAATGGCAACGATGTAGGAAGTTCCATTGGACTGCTGACCAATGCGTTTAGTAAGTCTCTGGAAAAGATTAAAAATGTGAAATTGGGTATCCCACTTGGAAAACAAACACTGAACAACCCACGGGTAGATTTGGTAGAAGGTAAGTTTGCCAAAGTTTCTGCTCAACTGGCAAAAATTCAAACACAATCTTTGTATAATTTTTATTTGGGAAACACTAAATCAGGGCAAGAAGGAATAGGTTTCGATGACTATTTGTTGCACCTCAATGCCGCATCAAATGGGCAGAATTTACATAGTCAAATAGTGACAGGTTTTGAATTGGCAATATCACAATTAACCCGTATTCCTGACCCAATGGCCGAAACCATACTAAGTGACGATGCGATTGTTCAGGAAGCTTATAAGACGTTTCAAAGTACCTTAATCAGGTTAATCAAAGTTGATATGTCATCCTCCTTTGGTGTTCAAATAAGTTATGTAGACAATGATGGGGATTAAATCCTTTCAGCTTAAGAATTTAAATGCACCCGTGAGTATTATCCCACTGGTGCATTTTCGTATATTGTTTGGTTTATTAATGTTTGTGAGCTTGCTGCGATTTTGGCTCAATGGCTGGATAGAAACGCAATACATTCAACCTTCTGTACACTTTACATTTTTTGGTTTCGAGTGGGTGCAATATCCAGGTGATACACTCATTTATGTTTTTTTTGCTGCCATGATGGTTGCTAGTTTAGGTATATTGTTCGGGTTTTTATATCGGTTTTTTACCATCGTATTTTTTGTTCTTTTCTCGTATGTAGAATTGATTGATGCAACCAACTACCTCAATCACTATTATTTTGTAAGCCTTATCGCTTTTCTACTCATGCTAGTGCCAGCCCATAAAAAAGCATCTTTGGACGTGAAATTTGCTTGGGTTAAACCAATGAATCATGTTGCGTGGTGGCAAGTACAGATCTTTAAGTTTCAATTGTTTGTCGTGTATTTTTATGCAGGTTTAGCTAAGCTGAACAGCGAATGGATGATACAGGCTCAACCTTTAAGTATTTGGTTGTCGGCCAAAACACACCTACCTATCATTGGGGAATTACTTGGTAAAACATGGGCTCATTACGCCTTTAGCTGGTTTGGTGCTATCTATGATTTGTGTATTCCTTTTTTGTTGTTGAACAAACGTACCGTGAAGTTGGCTTTTGTTTTCGTAGTTGTGTTTCATGCTATGACTGCTATGTTATTTCAAATAGGCATGTTCCCATACATCATGATCATGGCTACGACCATCTTTTTTACCGAAAAATGGCACCTGCAGTTTTTTAAGCGTTGGCACAAGAAAGAAATTACAGACCTTATTGAAGTGATTCCTGTTCCTTTCAATCGAACGATGAAAGTTGTATTGACAACATACATTGTTTTGCAATTGCTTATTCCTTTTCGATATGTACTTTATCCAGGAAATTTGTTTTGGACAGAACAAGGATATCGTTTTTCGTGGCGGGTAATGCTTATGGAAAAGGCGGGATATGCTACTTTTTATGTTAAAGATGCAGGGGACGATAGAAGTTTGCCTATTCGTAATTTGGATTACTTGAATGCCTACCAAGAAAAAATGATGGCTACGCAGCCCGATTTAATATGGCAGTTTGCGCAAATTATTGCTCAAGATTATCGAAAAAAGGGAATGAAAAAGCCCGAAATTTATGTGGAATCTTATGTGACAATAAATGGCCGAACTAGCCATCCATTCATAGACTTTAACGTAAATTTGTTGGCCGAAAAAAACGATTGGATTCACAAAAAATGGATACTACCCAGTAACTTATGAAACAACTATCCTTCTTAGTTATTGGGTTACTTTATAGTGCTTTGTCTTTGGCTCAAACCAACTTCAAGGGTTTGGTGGTAGACAATGGTAAAAAACCTTTGGAAAACGTACAAGTTGTGCTGTTATCTTCCAACCAGCAAGCGATCACGAATGTAAAAGGAGAATTTGAATTCCCGGCTGTAAACGAAGGGGAACAAGTCTTTTATTTGTTTTTGATAGGGTACAAACAACTTACCGATACGATTACCATTCATTCGTACACCACAGAACACACCTTTCGTCTCCTAAATTTACAAACCAACCTAAATGAGGTAACCATTTCGGAAACAAAAGATTACGGAAACCTAAGCAAAGGTTCTATGAAGTCGATAGAAGGAACAGCCATCTATGCGGGAAAAAAAACAGAGCTGATAGCCATAGACGAGATCAATGCCAACTTGGCAACCAACAATGCTAGACAAGTATACGCCAAAATAGGTGGGTTGAATATTTGGGAAAGTGATGGTTCAGGTTTGCAACTTGATATTGGAGGGAGAGGTTTATCGCCGAGTAGGTCGGCCAATTTCAATACCAGACAAAACGGATATGACATTAGTGCTGATGCTTTGGGATACCCTGAAAGTTATTATACACCACCCACTGCAGCAGTTTCTGAAATTGAAGTAGTACGTGGTGCTGCTTCCTTGCAATACGGAACACAATTTGGTGGAATGATCAATTTTAAACTGAGAGAAAATCAAAGTAAAAAATCATTGGCCATCGTCGCTCGCCAAACAGTCGGTTCTTTTGGATTAATCAACTCCTTTATGAGTGCTGAAGGGAAAAAGAACAAGTTTTCATATTACACCTATGTGCAGTACAAAGAGGGAGATGGTTATCGTGAAAACGCCAATTTTTCTGCACGAAATGCCTATGCAAGTGTCATTTATACTCCCAACAACAAATGGGAACTGAAAGCCGATTACACCATCCTTAACTACTTGGCGCAACAGCCAGGAGGATTGACTGACAAAGTATTTTTGACTGACCCAAAAAGCTCGAGCAGGGCACGCAATTGGTTTCGAGTGCAATGGAATTTAGCCTCTTTTCAAACAACCTATCGATTTAGCGCAAAGACAACCCTGAATACACGATTTTTTGGATTGTCAGCAAGTAGAAAAGCGTTGGGTAACTTGACACGGATAGATAGGATAGACGTGGTGTCAGAAGACAGAAACTTGATAGTTGGTGAGTTTACCAATATGGGAAACGAGACGCGTCTGCTACATCATTATTCCATCAAAAAAACAAATGCAACTTTTTTGATAGGTGCTAGGGCATATAAAGGAGTGACAGATTCCAAGCAAGGATTTGCTGATAATGGCTTTGGGCCTAATTTTTCGTTTGAAAATTTTGATAGCAACTATCAATCCGATTACCAGTTTCCGAATATCAATGTGGCTGCCTTTGCCGAAAATGTGTTTAGAATATCTCCCTTGTGGAACATAACACCGGGTATTCGATTTGAATACATAAACACTGCCTCAAAAGGAAATTACAGAGTAGCCAATTATCATCCCAATACAGGTGAATTGCTTTCTGAACAAAAAGTGTATGAAGATTTTGCACAACCCCGATCTTTTATTTTGGCAGGTCTAGGAAGTTCATACAAGATTCACGAAAAAGCGGAGTTGTATGGCAATGTTTCTCAAAACTATAAATCTATTACGTTTAGCGATATTCGTATTGTCAACCCATCGTTTGAGGTAGACAGCAACATACAAGACGAAAAAGGATATACAGTAGACCTAGGGATAAGAGGAAGAAATGCCGACAAATACCGCTACGAATTGACAGGATTTTATTTGAAATACAGCGATCGCATTGGTAACAACTTAATCACAAATAGCCAAGGTTTGGTGAAGCGACAGCGCACCAATATTTCAGATTCTCGTACTTTTGGTGTAGAAGCTCTGTTTGAAATTGACCTGTTGGCTTGTTTGAAAAAAGAAACCAAAAACGGATTGATGTATTTTGTGAATTTTGCATACAGTCATGCGAGGTATATCAACAGCAAAGAACAAGCTTTTGAAAACAACGAAGTTGAATTGGTGCCAGCCGTTTTGCTCAAAACAGGGTTGACCTACAAACGTAAAAAATGGAGTATTACTGCTCAGCATTCGTATACTTCATCCCAGTTTAGCGATGCAACAAATGCCATAAAGACAGACGACGCAGTTCATGGTGTTGTGCCTGCCTATTTCATACAAGATATTTCGGGAAAGTATGCTTTCAACAAGCATGTGCAAGTAGAAGCAGGTGTAAACAATGTGATGGACAATGCCTATTTCACAAGAAGAGCAGCAGGCTATCCTGGACCTGGTATCATTCCTTCAGACGGACGTAGTGTTTATGTGACCTTGGTTGGGAAGTTTTGATTAGGTTGTAAGGTGTCAGCTTTAAGGTCTCTGGTAAAAGCTTTTTTGTAAAGAAAAACGGAGGTAGGATTTGCTTGGGAGCAAGCTGCCGATGGATAACCTTACCCTTGAAAATCCCCAGGGAATGGAGCTAAATTTTTTGTGCTAGTTACTCTTTACTAATTACTTTTTACGGAACACTTGATTTAGGTCTTTTCTTGTTAACTTTCCGTTTCAAACCTGTTTCGTGAAAAAAAAACCCAGTTTTATATACTTATTCTATTTTTTGGTAGGATATATCCTTGTTCAATTTTTTTGGTGGGCGTATTTACTCATCAACTTATCAGTTGAATTAATAACAGCAAAAGCACCTTTTAATGGATATTCTGATGAAGATGTGCTTTTGTTGAGCAAAAGTAAAACATGGATGATTTTGGGTGAAGGGTCTGTGTTTATCTTGTTGTTAGCCATTGGTTTGTATCAAATAAGGAAATCAATCATAAGAGAGGTAGCCTTGGCACAGCAGCAGCAAAACTTTATGATGGCTGTTACGCATGAGCTAAAGTCTCCATTAGCTGCTATCAAACTCCAGTTGCAAACGGTACTCAAAAGAGAAAATCTAAGCAGCGAACAACGAAATGAGTTGTTGCAAAACGCGACCGCCGACACAGATAGATTGGTTCATTTAACCGAGAATATACTTACTGCGACAAACATAGAGCAGACAAAAATCAATTTACATATAGAATCCATTCAATTGAATGCTTTTTTGAAATCTATTATACAACCTTATGTCGTGAGTAGTCAGGCCAATATAGAATTATCGATTGAAGATCATATCACTGTGATGGCTGACAGAAATGCGTTGAATTCGGTGATTACCAATTTGATAGACAATAGCTTAAAGTACGCCAACAAAAACGGACGAATTTGTATTTCGGGAGAAGTCAAACAAGTTAAAACATACCTGCTGATCGAAGATGAAGGGCCAGGGTTCAAAAACTCGGATGCTAAACAAGTTTTCGAACAATTTTATAGAGGCGGAAACGAGTTGACACGCATAGCCAAAGGAACGGGTTTAGGATTGTTTATTGTCAAGCAATTGTTGCAAAAAATGCAGGGTGATATTCAAATTCAAACAAACAATACCAAAGGGGCATCTTTACTTATAACCCTGCCTTTAGCAAAAAACTAATACTTAAATTTGCTAAAATATTGACAAACATGAATACAAAAACCGCATTGATCATACTTGATGGTTGGGGAATAGGAAAACAAGATAGTACTGATGCAATTTTTAATGCACACACCCCTTTCATGGATGAAATGGTGGCAACAAAACCTACGACACAATTACTAACACATGGTGGAAATGTAGGCTTACCAGAAGGTCAAATGGGTAATTCCGAAGTCGGTCATTTAAACATTGGTGCTGGTAGAATAGTGTATCAAGATTTTGCGAAAATAAACAAAACAATTGCCGATAATCAAATGAGCAAAAATGAAGCATTGTTGAATGCTATTGCTCATGTGAAAAAACATAATTCTCAATTACATTTTATAGGTCTATTGTCAGACGGAGGGGTGCATTCTCATCAAAATCACTTGAGTGAGTTGTGCAAGATAGCTCATGAACAAGGCGTAAAGGCTAGTTTTGTGCACGCCTTTACCGATGGGCGTGATTGCGATCCAAAAAGTGGGTTAGGGTTTGTGCAGCAATTTGAAAAGTCGATTCAAAATACCCAGACAAAGATTGCCAGTGTTATAGGCAGGTACTATGCCATGGATAGGGATAAACGTTGGGAACGTGTCAAACGAGCCTACGATCTGCTTGTGCATGCCAATGGACAAACCTTTAGTTCCGCTACTCAGGCCATAGAAACTTCGTATAATAATAACCTGACCGATGAATTTATAGAACCTTCCGTAATTATCGATGAAAACGGGAAACCATTAACAACTATTCAAGCCAACGATGCTGTTATTTGTTTCAATTTTCGAACAGATCGTTGCCGAGAATTAACGGAAGTGTTAACCCAAAAAGAATTTTCGGAGTATAAAATGCAAACCCTTGATTTGCATTACACCACCATGACCAACTATGACCGTACATTTAAAAACGTACATGTTATGTTTGACAAAGATAATTTGCAAATGACCTTGGGTGAAACGATTTCGAAAGCTGGCCGAACGCAAGTGCGCATTGCCGAAACGGAAAAATATCCACACGTTACTTTTTTCTTTTCAGGTGGGAGAGAAGAACCTTTTGAAGGTGAATCTCGCTTAATGGCCAATTCGCCCAAAGTGGCCACGTATGACTTACAGCCAGAAATGAGTGCCGCAGAACTGACAACAAAAATTTGCGATAATATGCAAAAGGAACAACCCGATTTTGTGTGCCTTAATTTCGCAAATCCTGACATGGTTGGACACACAGGTGTTTTTAGCGCTATCGTGAAAGCTGTTGAGACAACCGATAAAAGTGCGCAACAAGTTGTTGAGGCAGGTCTTAAACTGGGGTATAACTTTATCATTATTGCTGATCACGGAAATGCAGATGTTGCCGTAAACGATGATGGTTCTCCCAATACGGCACATAGCACCAACCCTGTGCCAACAGTAGTACTAACCGATAGAAATGTTTCGCTTCACAGCGGTGTTTTGGCTGATGTAGCTCCGACCATATTGGATTTAATGGGGATTGCCCAACCAATAGAAATGACAGGAATAAGTTTAATACAATTGTGAAAATAAAACGGCATCAAAAACATAAAATTATTTGAGCAAAGGACAATGGAATCTCGAATTTCCCTAGTACTAAGATCAAATAGCTTTGAGGATACAAAGGACAAACAGATTAGTATATTTGTTCATTCAATATTTAAAACCTGCTACATGGAATCTATCAACCAATACATTCAAGAAAACAAAGAACGATTTTTACAAGAAATTGTTGACTTATTAAGAATACCATCTGTTAGTGCTGATCCAGCGTACAAAAATGATGTGTTGCGCGCAGCAAGTGTCGTGGCGGAAGAGTTAACCAAAGCAGGTGCAGACAAGGTTGAAATTTGCGAAACAGCAGGATATCCTATTGTGTATGGCGAAAAAATAATTGACAATACATTGCCTACCGTTTTAGTTTATGGTCATTATGACGTACAACCTGCCGACCCAATTGAATTATGGGATTCACCCGCTTTTGAGCCAGTGATTAAAAAAACAAAAGCACATCCTGAAGGAGCCATTTTTGCACGTGGAGCATGCGACGATAAAGGTCAAATGTTTATGCATGTAAAGGCATTTGAGACCATGATGAAAACAAACACCTTGGCTTGCAACATCAAGTTTATGATTGAAGGTGAAGAAGAAGTTGGTTCTGAAAACTTAGCCATTTTTGTTGCCAACAACAAAGAAAAATTAACTGCCGATATCATATTAGTTTCTGATACATCCATGATTGCTAATGATGTTCCATCGATTACCAGTGGACTTAGAGGATTGAGTTATGTAGAAGTTGAGGTAACAGGACCAAACCGTGATTTACATTCAGGTGTGTATGGTGGTGCCGTTGCCAATCCTATCAATGCTTTGTGCAAAATGATAGACTCTTTGACAGACGAAAACAATCACATTACGATACCTGGGTTTTACGATAAAGTAGAAGAACTAAGTGCTGCTGAAAGAACAGAAATGGGCAAAGCTCCATTTGATATAAATGAGTACAAAGAGCACTTGGCTATTAATGATGTCAATGGAGAGAATGGCTACAGCACCTTAGAACGAACATCGATACGACCAGCTTTAGATGTCAATGGTATTTGGGGTGGTTACACGAGAGAAGGTGCTAAAACAGTGCTGCCATCCAAAGCTTATGCTAAAATTAGTATGCGTTTGGTGCCTCACCAAGTGTCTCACGAAATCACCGATTTGTTCAAAAAACACTTTGAGAGCATAGCCCCTGCAGGAGTGACGGTAAAAGTAACGCCCCATCATGGTGGAGAGCCAGCAGTTACACCTACCGATTCGATAGCCTACAAAGCGGCAAGCAAGGCTATGGAAGCTACTTTTGGTAAAATGCCTATTCCACAGCGCAGTGGTGGATCTATTCCAATTATTTCTTTGTTTGAAAAAGAGCTAGGATTAAAATCCATATTAATGGGCTTTGGTTTAAACTCTGATGCGATTCATTCGCCAAACGAGCATTATGGCATATTCAACTATTTCAAAGGAATAGAAACCATCCCTCATTTTTACAAAAACTTTGCTGAAATGTCATAAGTGGCTGTGGTCAGCCTTTAATGCTTGAAAACAGATAACGATTTAACAATAATGACACATGAATATCATGAAATATGTTAAGCTGGTATTCATCAACCTGACTATTTTGTTTGTGTTGTTGCTGATAGTAGATAATGCCATCTCATTTTTTAAGATGGGAGGAAAAACACAAAATAATTACAGGGCAATACGATTAAGAGAGCACAATCCACTTTTTGAATACTATTCTGGAGATAGTATTTCATTTAGAACTGATCAAAATGGATACATATTGCCATACGGAGGAAACGGGAACAAAACCATCGTTTTTGTCGGAGGAAGTACAACCGAATGTGGAGCGGTAAATGAAAATTTACGTTTCCCACATTTGGTTGGCGAAAAATTGAGTCACCTTGGTTACAAAACCATCAACGCTGGAGTTTCGGGGAACAACTCCATGCATAGCTTAAATATTATTCTTAACAAAATAGCACCTCAGAGACCCAATAAAATTGTGCTCATGCACAATATTAACGATTTGAACACCTACATGCACGATAATTATTGGAGTGTGAAAGGCCATAGATCAAACCTTCACTACACGAATAGTGATCCAATGAATATAGTTCAACGGATATTTCCGCGATTATTTAGCTTGATAAAAACCAAGATTGTAAAACAAACAGCATCGGCAATAAATCACGACGTTTCAAGAGCAAACATTGAAAAACTATTGGTAGATTATCATAGAAATTTGAAACAAATACATGCAATATGCGCTTCGTTTGACATAGAATTGATTGTCATGACTCAGCCAAGATCGTTTAAGAATTTACAGGAAGATTTAGTACAGGATGGAATTAAAAAGCTGTTTAAATCAACTGTCGACTTTCAAAAAGACTACACCTTAGCATTTGACGACATGAATCAGCTCATCAGAGATTTTGCAGAGACCAATGCTTTGAAATTGGTTGATTTAGCAGATTCCTTAAATGAAGAATCATCTCTTTTTTTAGATGTAATACATTACAACGCAAATGGAAGCAAAAGAGTGGCTACCCTCGTTGCTAATGAATTAATGCGTCAATAATCTTATTTTTCCCCAAGTTTTATTTTTCTAATTTTTTGTCTGGTGCCAATTAAATAATACAAAATAGCTCCCAAGTACGGAAAGATTAAAACAGCAACAATCCATATCAGCTTATTGTGTCCAGTATATTCGTGTCGAAGAATATCAATAAGTGCAAAAATAGGGAATAGTAAAAGTGAAAAAATCAAAAGTGGGGCCATGATATTCCAAAAACCCAATGTGCCTAATAGTATCATAATTTACTTTTTTGTTAAAAGTAGTGATAAATAAAACTAGGCAATTAATTACAACCTTTTTTTTGTTCAAGGTTTTTTTAAAAAATCGCTTTTGTATTTTAGCACACTAAAGATATTGTATGCAAAAATTATTAGTTGCCAATAGAGGAGAAATAGCCTTAAGAGTTATGCGCTCGGCTAGAGAAATGGGAATAAAAACGGTTGCCGTTTATTCTGAAGCAGATAGAAATGCACCTTTTGTACGATATGCTGATGAGGCAGTATTGTTAGGTCCACCACCGAGTAATCAAAGTTACTTGTTGGGTGATAAAATATTAGAATTTTGTAAAGAATTAGGTGTAGACGGTATTCATCCAGGATATGGATTTTTGTCAGAAAACGCAGCGTTTACTCGAAAAGTAAAAGATGCTGGAATTACTTTTATTGGCCCTTCACCAGAAGCAATGGAAGTAATGGGAAGTAAACTTGCGGCCAAAGCAGCAGTGAAAAAATACGACATACCCATGGTGCCTGGTACTGATAAAGCGATAGAAGATATTGCTGCTTCAAAACTTATTGCCAGAGATATTGGTTTCCCTATTCTTATCAAAGCGTCTGCAGGTGGCGGTGGAAAAGGAATGCGTGTTGTAGAGAAAGAAGAAGATTTTGAAGAACAAATGGATCGTGCTGTGAGTGAGGCAATATCGTCGTTTGGAGATGGTGCAGTGTTTATAGAACGTTATGTAGGCTCGCCACGTCATATCGAAATTCAAATATTGGCCGACACACACGGAAACATATTATATCTTTTCGAAAGAGAGTGTTCCGTGCAGCGTCGTCATCAGAAAGTGATTGAAGAAGCACCTTCTTCAGTATTAACTCCTGAAATTAGAAAAGCGATGGGTGAAGCTGCTGTGAAAGTGGCAAAAGCATGTGATTATGTAGGAGCAGGAACCGTCGAGTTTTTGTTAGACGAACATAAAAACTTCTTTTTCCTTGAAATGAATACACGTCTTCAAGTGGAGCATCCAGTAACAGAGATGATTACAGGTATTGACTTGGTGAAAGAACAAATAAAAGTAGCTAGGGGAGAGAAACTATCTTTCACACAAGAAGATTTACAAATTAACGGACATTCTCTGGAAGTGAGGGTTTATGCCGAAGACCCAAACAATAACTTTTTGCCAGACATAGGAACATTAAACACCTATCATCCTCCACAAGGACTGGGTATTAGAGTAGACGACGGTTTTGAGCAAGGCATGGACATTCCTATCTACTATGATCCTATGATTGCCAAGTTGATTGTACATGGAAAAGACCGTGACGAAGCTATCAATAGAATGGTTCGTGCTATCGACGATTATAAAATTTCTGGTATTGCAACTACACTAGGGTTTTGCAAATTTGCTATTCAACATGAAGCCTTTGTGAGCGGGAATTTTGACACACATTTTGTTGCTAAATATTTTTCACCAGAAGTACTAGCCATAGACAGTGAAGATGAAGCTGAAATAGCTGCTTTAATTGCTACTCAAATGCTGTCCAAAAATAATCGTGGCGCAGAAATTGTAAAGTCTGAAGATGTAGGCCGATCGCCGTGGCGAGAGAAAAGATTAAATTAAACAAACAAACGATCGCAATACATTAACATTGCGGTCGTTTTTTTTATATCAAGTCTGCTGAAAAAGTCAGAAAAGCGACCTTTATGAGACTGTAAAACGAAATCGTAAAGTAATACTACGAGCTGAGGGCAACGAAATAGGGGTGGTTTTCTGGCTAATGAACAAAAAGTGCAAAGGTTTTGTTCCTTTTCACTCAATAGCTAGTTTAGCCTCGCATTTTATACTTCGCGAAAAACTATAAATAATTGAATAACAAAACTATAAGTATTTTTCAATAGACCCTATATGAAAAAGTATCTCACATACATAGTTAGCATGCTGCTTGGTACATGTTTGTTTGGTCAACTGCCTAATGAAGGGCAGTTGAACGACTCAAGTTATGTATTGAGTACTATCGTTGTGGGAAATGATACTATTCCAATTGTTCAGCTAAGAATGGCCGATATTTCAAAAGGCCGTAATCGAAAACTGGAAAGACGACTAAAACGTGATGCAAGACTAAAAAGGTATGTCATCAAGGTTTATCCCTACGCAAAGCTTGCGGGTGAACTTTTTGAAGCGTACGAAAATGAGTTGGACAGTATGTCTAAGGAAGATGATAAAAAGCAATTTATGAAAATTGCAGAGGATGAGTTAAGAAAAGAATTTGAAGGAGAATTAAGAAAACTGACCATCATGCAAGGCCAGATACTCGTGAAATTGGTGAATAGAGAAACTGATAAAACCGGTTATCAAATAGTGAAACAAATGAGAGGCGGTCTTTCTGCATTTTTTTGGCAGAGTATCGCTCGACTATTTGGTACAAGCCTTAAAAGTAAATACGACCAAGAAGGGGACGATAAAAAGATTGAAGAAATAGTCATGGACATTGAAAATGGAATTATTGATGTACCTAAACGTAAAGCCAATACATTGGCAGCACAAAAACAACTGTATCAAGACAGAATTGCTAAAAAGAAACGAAGAAAAAGTAAATCGAATTAGCGAAGCACTACTACTTTTCCTATTCTCTTTTCACTAAAAGGTTTTTCATAATCAATCTTTATCAAGTAAGAATACACGCCAGAAGGAACCATGTTGTTCGGGTCATTTCCCCAACCACCATTCCATGGGGGTGTAGTGCCATCGCAACGGTAAACGAGTTCACCCCATCTATCATAGATATGCATTTCATAGTCTGTAGCTCCCGAAACGTTGGGCACCCATTTCCCGTTTCTTAAAACTATTCTAGGGAAAAAGTCATTGATTCCATCGCCATTAGGTGTGAAAGCATCAGGAAGTAATCTATTAAGTGGTGGCAATACACAAATAGAATCTGTGTACGTTTTTACACAAATAGTGGTGCCATATCCATTCATGACAGTTAAGTCAACGGTGTACAAACCCGTGTCGAGATAAATACGAGAAGGATTAGACCCTAAGGTATAGGGCAGGGTAGTAAACCCAGAAATTTCTTCGAAATTCCATGTTCCACTTTCAGCTCCTGAGCTATAATCAATGAAATAAATCATGGTATCAGGAAGATTGATACATCCTAAAGGAGTATGATCAAACAAGGCCCTTAAATACGGGTAATTTGGTAAGCGAATGGGAACAATTCTAGAACAGCCAGTAGTAGGATTCGTAATTGTAACTTCATACTCACCATGAAGTATGTTATCAGCCCGTGTAGTAGTAATAACAGGATCCGTGTTCCAACTCACTAAAAACGTGTCAACAACAGGTACCACTTCTCCCCATGTCAAATCGCCGTAACATACGGTGTCATTGAGGGTGGGCGGATTGTACATGATTTCGTTATACACTATTATTTTGATACTATCGATACCAGTATCAGAGCAGTTATCATCGACATAACCCATGTAAGTTGTTGTTGTGTCAGCGGTGATGGTTACCGTTTGTTGGTTAGGCAAATCATGCGACCAACTATATTCGTACCCTAAAATACCATATCCACCACTTCCCAAGATAGTGAGTTCGCGCGAGTCGCCATAACACATGGGGGTAGTATCAGCCATCATAGTAGCTACAAGTTTTGCGCGTACCTGAATAACAAGAGAGTCTTCTACAGCGCATTCTGCAGAGCCAAAAGAATAAAACAAAGTGTGTATACCTTCACCAGCAATCGCAGAAACAAATTCTCCAGTAAAATTGTTGATTATCCCAGGACCACTCCATGTTCCACCAGAAGGGTCAACAGCCAGAGTAATAGGGGTGCTGTTGTAGCAATAAATAGTCTTGTCATCCAAAAACTCAATATTTAAACTATCCACCGTTACTTGAACCTGATCGGTACACCCATTGAGTGTGTAGTTAACTAAATAAATACCGTTTCCAGTTAATGGAGGACTGAAAGTTCCTGCATTAGCATCTGTAATACCATACCCAGTCCAAAGACCACCTAATGGTTTGGCTTCTAAGTTGAAATCTGGTGAACTAGGACAAACTACGGTATCTTTTTGAGCAGTAACAGTTGGGTGAATTTGGACCACTAAACTGTCTTTACAGGTGTTTACAGTATAATAGATATAGGTGAAATTTGTATCGAAAAGTTGTGGATTTATGTTGTCGTAAGGGCTCATACCAATACCACTCCAAATTCCCCCAGCAGGAATACCCGTAGTGCCTTTTATAGCTAATGTGGTTGGAGAATCATAATCACAAAACGAAATGGTGTCTTTGTCTATTTTACTTTGATAGACATAGATTATTTTTTGATCAACACATCCTTGTAATGAGTAGTTGAGTGTAGTAGTAAAGTTTTCATCATTGTTAAAACCTGGGTCAAAAAGGCCACTTATTGTATCTAATATTCCCGTACCTGTCCAAATACCACCACTCGGAAATCCTGTTGTTATTCGAAACGTATCTTGCTCAGGACAATAAAATTCGTCAAGGCCTGCATCAATATCTAACACGGAAACACTCGTTGAGTCGTAGCAACCAAAAACAGTGTAATTTAACAAATGTTTTCCTCCGCCGGCAATGGCAGGGTTGAATGTACCTTGTCGGTTATTGGTTATTCCGTTAGTTCCATTTGGGCTAAAACTCACTGACCAAATACCTCCAATTGGAGAAAAAGCTAAGTTGTAAGCTGGATCATTGATACATAAAGTGTCAGGCAATTGTACGCTAACAGAATCAACCACTTTCACCAATTTTTTAGCAGTACATCCGTTGGGTGCGTTATACGTGACAGTATCAGTCATGGCTACTTCAGGAGGCGTGTAATTACCATTTATATCTATTTGAGGAGACCCTGACCATGTTCCGCCAGAAGGATTACCACCTCTTACTAAAAAAGTAGAAGTGTTGACACAGGTAACATCGGTAGGCCCGGGATTAATAGGTAAAATGAAAATAGGAACCGTATCAGTACATCCATTGGGCGCATAGTAGATAATGTTGTTATTGCCGTTAGATGCTTGGCGTGGCCTGAACTGGCCAGTATTGGCATCAATAATCCCTAAGCCTGTCCATGACCCACCTGTAGGAGAAGCCGATAAAAAGAAATCAGGATCATTTCTACAGGCAGTATCTATTGGCGTTGCTGCAGTTGGGCTTGGTATCATAGTGAGTATGATACTATCTGTGGCAGAAGGAGAGGGGCTATCGTCAGAAACCGTTACATAAATAATGGTATCAGAAGTAGGGCAAAATTTCCGTGTAGCGGGTCCGGGTGTCCCATTGTTCCAATCAAAAACATAGGTGAATGGATTACCGCCTGATGCGTCTGCAAATAGTGTGACACACCCTCCCTCGCATACAAGACTATTGCCAAGTAAATCTAACTCAAGTGGGCAGTCAATGATGTCAAAAAAGGTCGAAACTTCGAATGTGTAATTATTGTCACACACATCGGTGTAATTAACCGTGAATGTTAACCGATACCGACCACTTTCATCTAATGGGGTGTTGAAAGTTAATTTTATTTGAGATGTTTCCCCGCCGACACAATTAACAGGCGTTGCAGTAGCAATACTAGAGCCGCTTGGTGCATTAAATTGAAAGTTTCCAGGTTTAACTTCGTTACAAGGGATAGGAACATCTAATGTTAAGGTTACCTCGGTCGATTCACAAGTAACATTAGGATTGGCGTTAAAAACGGGTGGAATAGGGTCTGGTGGAACGGCTTCCCAAGATAATTCAAAACCTGGAGCAGAAATATTTGCATCAGACTCAAAATGAAACGTAATACAATCGGAAGTAGTGGTGATTGTACCTGGGATGACATTTCCAGTATACGCTCCAAGTAAAGGGTCGTTGGTGCTTGCGCCATCATATATTCTTAAGAAATCAAAATCTTCTTCTAAAAAAAACGCTGAGAAAGTAATCGTAAAACCATCTGAATTAGGTACACAAACGGTGAAAACAAAATCCTCATTATGGGCATAGCCATTCTCAATTTCTGGATCTTCACCAGCTTCACTGTCAATTAAAGTCCCCTCGCATTCAATAATATAATCATTGCTCATGTTGTATGTGGCTTGACTCAAGGCATAAGTGCTCATAAGACAAGAAACAAACAATAGCGTAAGGCGTTTTATCATATTACTTGTTGACAATAATTTGCGGAGTAACAATGGCTTCACTCCAATTTCCAGATTGATCTTGAATCTTTAAGGTAAGTTTAGTTACTTCTTGATCTCCATTTCCGAACAAAAATAAGGAAGGGATGTACACACGAATAGTTCCAGTAGTATTATTTTTATTTTCTTCTGTAATGGGAGGTAGGTGATACGTTTCCCCCTCAGGAACGCGCTCGTCTTTTATCCATAATGAATTGTTGTCAGGGTCTTGACGGCCTAAATCGCCATCCAGGTCACAGTAACTTAAATTGATAATGATAGAGTCTTTAAATTCTACCACTTCTAGTGGGTAAATAGATTCAATGGTAATCATAGGAGAAGTACCAGAATCCTCTTTTTTTTTGCAACTACAAATAGCCAAAAAACAAACAACGATTAGAAGAAGTTTACGCATACTAAATTCGTTTTAATGAAAAATAAACTTTGATATAACTTGGACTTCCTTCACTCGGTAGCTCAGTATCGTTTTCTCCATCATTCACATAGACTCTAATGTAAATAGGTTTGTTTAATGGAAAGATACTTGGATCTATTTGTATGCGATGCGTATAATTTACTTGAGTCCCCAAATATCCAGTAGCAGTGATCGATTGATCTGTCAGTAAAGCCTGTGGAGTAGAAGATTCAAAATCAAAAATTTGCGTACTAAATTTCACGGTGTTATTTGAAAAATCTGAAGCATTTGTTTGATCATCGTCAAATGAAAACCAGATGGTTACATCATTCGAGTTGGATGGAATTTCTAAGTGACCATTGCTTTGACGATTGACCGGGTTTGAATTCCCAGAAGAATAGGCAATTACTCCTTTCATTTGCGGTGCTTGATTCCCAGCTTCGTAAGGATTGTCGAACATATCCAATGCTCCATTGTTTATCCAACTCACAACGTTGTCTATGTGTTCTTGTTTCACATTCGCCCATTCGTCACCTGAATACAGGGGCATAATGCCCGATTGTCCATCGATGTCTTCCGTTAGCCTACGGTAAAGTACTGAGTTATTTACATCGTTAGGCACTACTCGATAAGCATAGTCATTGTTAGGGTTGTTTTTCACCAAAGGGTGCATTACAAGTGTGTTGTAAGAACTTTGAATGGTTCTGAAATCAGGCGGAAATGTGCCGTCATGACAACCAGAATTGGCACAGGTAGGTGCGAAAATGTTGGCATGCAAACTCACAATGCTATTTTTAGCATAATTTGAATACACAATTCCGGCCTGAGCTGCTGCTGGAGCAGGCTCAGGATCTGATTCTTTTTTTTTACAATGTAGCAACAGTAACGTTAAACTACATATGGTCAAATAGCGAGCGAGCACTTCCATTTAAAAATCCTTGATTATAAACTGTTTGTTTTATTCCAAATATTTCAGCAATCGTAGGTACAATATCAGCAGATAGTCCAACAGGATTATCTTCATTTCCTATTACCTCACCAGCACGAACACCTTTACCTACCATCATGTTAAAAATTCGTGAGGTATTGGCATCTGAGTGATCGTAACCATACCAATCATTTTGGTCTTTGATTGGGTTAGGGTTCAAATTCCTTCCACATTCAGGTGTACACATCATTACAGTATTACCTGCCATTTCAGGAATGGATTGAATTTTATTCCATAACTGAGCAACTTGATTGTCTGCTTTGTGGATTGCTTGTAAGTAACCCGTAAAGTTACCATGGCAACCATCGACACCTGCAGAGAAATCTACCACAGTCAATTTTGGTTTAAACGTTTCCATTACTTGCCCTGCACAAGCCATTACACTGGTTGGTCTAGAGCCGGAAGCATAGATTTCTTCCATAAAGGTTTTTATGGCGATTTTTTCATCGGCAGTGTTATTTAGGTTAAGTAAAGCCCCACCAACATTGGTGTAGTAGTCATCTAAAAAGCCTTGTAAACCATATATGTGAGATAATTCCTCCTGTGGATGATATACTTTTGCGTTTGCATAAGCAGTAACACCTTCTGAACCAAAAGTGGTACTAGGAGCATAGAAGTTAGCACCATATTTAGCACCATATTCTGGATGATTGCTATAATTTAGCAAAGGCACAGAGTTTCTAATGGTGTGGCCTACCATCCATGTTTCTGTGGCTGAAAAGCCAGCGTGTTTTCTTACGTATTCAAAAATAGTTGGGAGCAATGGTTTTTGACGTAATCCTTGACTAACAACCGTGTTACCTTGCAACATAGAAACTAAACCACTGTAATGACCCGGAGACGTGCTGCGGACTTCTTTGAATAGTGTTCCTTGACTTTGTAAGGTGCTACTTAATACCGGGTCCATAGGGGTAGAGCCGGGTAAACCATCGCTACCAATCCCTGGGCCATACACCACTTTTTCTTCGGGCGGAGCCCCATCGAACATGTTAAGCATAATGTTTCCTTGTACAGGATATCCTTGGCTATCATCTAGGTATCTTTGCAATACAGATTCTTGCTGGCGTACACCACCTCCAAAAATAACCAGTACTACATGTCCTGCTTTTTGAGCTTCTTGCTGAGCGAACAAACGTCCGCTTGGCAGAATGTAGGGCAAAATAACAGAAGCACCTGCTGCCAATCCTGTTTTTCTAATAAAATCTCTTCTTTCCATGATTAATAAAATAAGTATTCGTTAGACAAAGCAAAAGCCACATAAATATGTTCGGCTGTTACATCTGGGTTGGCGTTTATATAATCGGTAAAGTATTTTCTTTCGGCTTCCGTTATTGGTCGCACGTAAAATCGTTTGTAGGTTTCATCTAAAAAGCCATGAATATCAGCCCTCATTTGAGTATTTGATGGAATGATTTTTTGTGGATCATTCATGAAATTACTCACAAGTATTTCATGTGCGAGCAATTTGTCTCCAACAGACATGATGGCTTCGGTATAATCAACCAATAAATTAATGGAGATTGCTTTTTGAAACAAGTTTGTGTAAATGATAGAAACGTATTGCTCTTCTGTTTTTTCTTTGCTTTTTCCAGCATTAGGCGGTTGAACATAGGCCGTTTCTACTTGCAATAGCTTTTCTTCTTCTTTTTTACAAGAATCAAGCAATAACAAACCGAAAACTAATAGGACGATGCCTAATAAGCTCTTATTTATTTTGGTATGTAAAATGTGCATATTCATCCGTTGACATGATTTTTTGTTCTAGTTTTTGTATGTTGCCTTCTGTTCTCAGTAAGTCCATACCATAAGCCATTTCAGCAGTATTAGGTACTCTAGCATAAAGAGATTGATACAACCAAATTACTTGTCCATTTAAAAACTCTAAGGAATTAATCCAAAGGTCTATCAATTCTTTTTTGTTTTGAGCAGGCCTTCCCCAAAGAATACCCGACTCGTTGAGCTCCACTATGTCAAAACAAACATTTCTTTCATGATTAGTAGGAAACCTGAAAAACAAATTATCGAAACTAGCATCTAAGAAATTGACGGTATTCATATTTATGATATCATAGATCTTATTATCAGCCATTTTCCCTAATGCGTTACCAATTGTGATAGAATCTAATCTCATTAATTCTTCCGCTTCGATGACGTCAATAAGTTTTTGTCGCTCATAAGTATGCAGTTGTTGCGCTTCATAATTACCGGCAAGAGAATCCCTGAAAATAGCTTCACTCAATTGTGATATTTCATGGTTGATTTCATACGCTGACGCCCCTTCTATCATCCTTCCTTTGCACTTGTTGTACAATTGGTTGTAGTAAGCATGTTGGTAATTAATTTCTCCTTCTCTAAAAGTAGTGTCTTGCTGTAAGTTTTTGATAAGTACAATGCGTGAATTAATGCTGAGCTCTCCACTTCTTAAAAACTTCACCTCGGAATCCATTTCTATATCCAACGGCTCTCTACCCAACAAATCAATGTATATTCTATTGATGTAGTTTTCTACCAAGACTGTAGGAATCTCTGAATACGAGGGAATACTTACTTTTTCTGCAATGGTTTCCTTCTTACAACCGAAAGCCAATAAGATAGAAACAGACATGAAAAAGAGTAAATTTTTGTTGGGCATTTATTAAGTTTTAGTACCGTACGCTAATTTTCAAGAAAAGATACACAAAAAAGCTGTTAACACTAAGGTTATGCTATAAGTTAGTTCTTATTATATCCAGATTGCTATGGAAAGCCAGAATTTAGTAAACAAAAAAAGGGCTACCAGTTGGCAGCCCTTTTGTATGATAGTGAAAGAAAAGCTTAAACGTTAGTTGTAACCTTAGGAGCTGCAGCTAAAATTTCTTCATTAGCATTTTCTTCGTATTTCTTAAAGTTGGTCACAAACTTTTCAGCCAATGCATTTGCTTTGGTGTCATAAGCAGCTTTGTCGGCCCAAACATTTTTAGGGTTCAAAATATCTTGAGGTACATCAGGACATTCGTTAGGCATAGCCAAACCGAAAATTTCGTGGGTAGTGTAGTCAACATTGTCTAACTGTCCATTAAGGGCAGCAGTAATCATAGAACGTGTAAAACGTAACTTAATACGATCTGCTTGTCCGTAAGATCCACCAGACCATCCTGTGTTGATTAACCAAACATTAACATTGTTGTCAGTCATTTTTTTACCAAGCATTTCTGCATATTTGGTAGGGTGCAATGGCAAGAAAGGTGCGCCAAAACAAGCTGAAAACACGGTTTGGGGCTCTGTAATTCCAGCTTCAGTACCAGCAACTTTTGCGGTATATCCTGAAATGAAATGGTACATCGCTTGACCTTTAGTTAACTTAGATATTGGAGGTAAAACTCCAAAGGCATCACACGTTAAAAAGAATATGTTGTTTGGTGTGTTTCCAACCGAAGGGTTGGCCACATTGTCAATATGATGAATAGGGTAACTAACACGGGTATTCTCCGTCTTTGTTCCATCGGTATAATCTACTTCAGAAGAATCACCTTTGAAAACCACGTTTTCTAACAATGCACCAAATTTAATGGCATTGAAAATTTGAGGTTCTTTTTCAGCAGCTAAATCAATACACTTGGCATAACAACCACCTTCAAAGTTAAAAACAGAATTATCTGCCCAACCGTGCTCATCATCACCAATCAAACGTCTGTTTGGATCAGAAGATAACGTTGTTTTACCAGTTCCTGATAATCCGAAAAACACAGAAGTATCTCCTTCATCACCAATGTTGGCAGAACAATGCATAGAAAGTACACCGCGTTCTTGAGGAAGGATGTAATTTAATACAGAGAAAATACCTTTTTTAATTTCACCAGTATAACCAGTTCCACCAATCAAAATCATTTTTTTGGTGAAGTTGATAACAGCAAAATTATGCTGGCGTGTACCATCGATTTCTGGGTCAGCCATAAATCCTGGTGCGCATACTACATTCCATTCAGCCTCAAAGTTTTCAATCTCTGAGTTGTTTGGACGTAAAAACATGTTGCTAGCAAACAAGTTTGACCAAGGAAATTCAGTAACAACACGAAGATTCAATTGGTAGTCAGCATCGGCACATGCATAGGCATCGCGCACATATACTGTTCTGTTAGCCAAGTAAGCTTGTACACGATTGTACAATTTATCAAACTTTTCAGTTGAAAACTTGATGTTAACATCTCCCCACCAAACAGTGTTCTCTGTTTTCTCATCGCAAACCACAAAACGGTCTTTCGGTGAACGCCCAGTAAATTCACCAGTATCAATGGCTAATGCACCTGTATCGTTTAATACTCCTTGTCCTAAAACAATTGTTTCTTCAATTAATTCAGCAGGACTTAGATTCCAAAAGGCTGAATCAACGTTTTCTAAACCTAACGATTCCAAATTGGCGTTTTTCGCTTTATGGCCGTAATTGTTCATAGATTAATTTTGTTGGTTAATAAATGATGAACGTAAATTTTAAAATAAAGTACAAAGTTATGCTAATATTTTGGGAATCAACCAAAAATTACTCGTAATAGTGCCTTTAATATTGGTAAATTATGCTACAGCTTGTCTACTATGATACGCCATTTTGAACCAACCGGAAATAATTAGTAAACCTCCTAAGGGTGTTATAGGTCCTGCCACCGACAAAATGCTTAAACTAGGAAATATGTTTCTTAGGGTGAGCAAGTATATACTCCCTACAAAAAGAACAGTACCCCAAGCAATTAAGCTAGCCGCTTTGCAAAACGTTTTCAGTTGAGCTAGTTTACTGTTGGAAAAGGCAAACAAGGCAACACTCAAAATTAGTTGGTACATCACACCTGTTTTGAAGCTGTCTAATTGAGGTTCGGTTAATATGCCTTTTAGATAATGCGCGCCAAAAGCACCAAAACTTATTCCTAACGCCATATTGACACAGGAAAAAAACAAAAAAGGTTGTCGCATTGTTCCAGGGTATTAGTTGAACGTATTAAAGTGAATTGATATATGCTTCAAATTTGTCACGGGTGAACTCATATCGCAATGAATTGATAGCCATGCCGTAGTTTGATGGGTCTATAACATGGTCATAAGCAAACATTAAAAACTCAAGCCTAGAATTTTCATGTTTGAACAATGCTAAAACAGCCACCAACTGCTTGCTGCTGATGCAGTTGCTTTCAGCAATTTGTTTGGCAATTGACAATCGACTGTCGGCGTATAAACTTGCCGATATAAATAGTTTGGCATCTTCAAAATCTAAATCTGATAAGAGATGACAATCACTGGTGTTTAATTTTGGAGACAATTTTAAATAAGGAGCAGGGTTTTCTATCTCTTTTAATTTGCTTAACACCACCTTGCTTTTGGTTTTTAACTCTTCTCCAAATGTAAATAAGGGGGCTTTAAAATCGAGTTTGTAAAAATCGTCTTCTTCGGGTTGAATGATGGAAGTTAGCAAACCATCATTATCTAGTTGGTATTCATAATTCTTTCCAAGGTTGATGAAAAGCATTTTTTCCACGCGCTTATTCAACGTTGGTAAAAAAATCTTGACCCATAACACTTCACTTTCAGTGTGTCGCCAAGTATATTTTGTAACTAAGCTATCCGATTCTTTATCATTGACTTCGGCAATAAACGGAAGTGAGTCGGATGAAATTAAGGTGAAATAACCTTTTTGAGCGTTAAGATTAGTGGTTTGTAATAGCGCTAAAAGAGCTATTGACAAAAACGAAAAATGACACCACTTAAACTTCATGTGAGGGTAGATAATTAAGATGGCAATGTTACCAATTATACTGTCATAATGCAACGATAAAAGCAAACAATCTGGAAAACAAATTTTTAGGGTTCAAACTTAAACCTGCTTTTTTTACTCTGCACAAATCCTATCGATCAATCGTAAGAGGGTCAAATTTTTTGACACCATTATTCTGTTATAAATTTTTAAAAATAATCAGGAAAATATTCCAAAAATAAACCCTGAATTCACCTAGAAATTAAGATTCATGAAAGTTGATAGACTATTAGTCTTATTCGGACTTCATCCTAGCAAGATGTTGACAATACGGATAAAAAATCATCCAAACATTTATTGGTAGCCAACAAGTTCTATTATATTCGTTGCCTATTTTGATAACTATGAAACAAGTATTAGTACTAGGTGCTGGAAGATCTGCTACTTCATTGATTAACTATTTGTTGGATCATGCCGAGGCGGAAAATTGGAGCATTACTGTTGCCGATCACGACGAAGCAATGGCCAAAAGAAAAGTTGATGGAGCTGAGAGAGGAACGGCTATGGCATTTGATGCACGCAATAGTGATAGTCGAAGAGAGTTAATTGCGAGTCACGATTTAGTGATTTCTATGTTGCCTGCCCGTATGCACATAGACGTAGTAAAAGATTGTATCGATTTAAAAACGCATATCATTACCCCTTCTTATATTTCTGAGGAAATGAAAGCCTTGGATGCTGATGCCAAAAAAGCAGGTATTTGGGTGTTGAACGAAATGGGACTTGATCCAGGAATAGATCATATGTCTGCTATGCAAGTAATAGATAGGATTAAAGCAGAAGGTGGAGAAATGACCAGTTTTGAATCTTTTACAGGAGGTTTGGTTGCACCAGAATCTGACAATAACCCATGGAATTACAAATTTACTTGGAACCCTAGAAACGTAGTTTTAGCAGGGCAGGGCGGAACTGTGAAATTTATTCAAGAAGGAAAATATAAATACATCCCATATCACAAACTTTTCAGAAGAACGGAACGCATAGAAATCAAAAACTTTGGAAAGTACGAAGGGTATGCCAATAGAGACTCCTTGTCATACCGCAGTATTTATGGACTAGAAAACATACCTACTATATTTCGAGGGACGCTAAGAAGACCTGGTTTTTGTCGTTCATGGGATATTTTTATCCAAATGGGTATGACAGATGATAGCTATGAAATGGAAGGTGTAGCAAACATGACGCACCGAGACTTCGTTAATAGTTTTCTAGCATACAGCCTGCGTGATTCTGTAGAGTTGAAATTTAAATACTATTTAAACTTAAGCCAAGACGAAGATCATTTTATGGATCGTTTTGTATGGCTTGGATTGTTTAGCGACGAAAAAGTAGGGCTAGATAAAGGCACTCCTGCTCAAATATTGCAACACCTATTGGAGAAAAAATGGGCTTTGGCAGAAGACGACAAAGACATGATCGTAATGTGGCATAAGTTTGGATATAAAATCAACGGCGAACAAAAAGAAATAAACGCAAGCATGGTCATGTTGGGGAAAAACCAAGATGAAACGGCTATGGCACTTACAGTAGGATTGCCTTTGGCTATCATTGCCAAATTAATGCTGCAAGGAAAAATTAATAGAACAGGAGTAGAGTTACCGATCTACAAAGAAATATAC
>JBLIDJ010000016.1:0-29829 GCA_047634195.1 Flavobacteriales bacterium | reverse complement strand
CTTTACGCTCAGTTTTTTAATGGCAATCGTTTAATAAAACAGGACCGGTTGTTTCTATTAAAAAATTCTCAGATAGGCACCACAGTAAGTACTCAAATTGTGATGCCTCAGGCAATTGGGAGGTGTGAGTTGGTATATTCCATAAAAACTGGGTGGCTCCCACATACAGCCAATAGCGACAACTTTGTCATTGAAGTTATTGACTAAAACTAATTTTTCCTTTATAGGTATGTTTATACCTTACTCTACAACAACTTAGTATTTAACACAAATACGACTAGTAAATTAGCTCTGTTAAAACATAGATAAACCAAAAACGCCCTGTTTCAAGATTGAAACAGGGCGTTTAGTTTGTATAACATTGGTCTTAAAGACCTAATTTACTAGTAGAATTTGTAACGATTATCGTTAACATCCGCTTTTTCTCTTAAGGCATTGTAAACGCCAAAGTCGATAGCTGATTTCATTTTTCCATCTAAGGTTGTTCTGCTAACAGAATAGTCATTTGTTTCTGGAGCTTCTGTTACATTATCTACAGCTACAACAAACACACCTGATGCTCCTTCTAATGGCACTGAAATATTTCCAGCGCTCAACGTTGCTGATTGACCAATAACGTTTGGTTCTCTTCCTGCTCCTTGCAATGAATATGAGTTAAAGCTAATACCTGGTGATGACTTCACTTCTTCTCCTATAGAAGCAGCTAATGCGTCAAGTGATTCAAATCCAGCCATTTTCTCCATAAACATAGCTGCTTTATTTTCTCTAACAACAGCTGCTTTAAATACTTCTTGTAACTCTTCAAAGGTTGGTTCTCCTTCATTTTTTACTTCAGAAACAATAGCAATCACAAATTTACGACCTACTTCAAATGGCTCACTAACATCACCTAATTTTGCTTCGTAAATCCATCTTACAATGCTTCTAGCATTGGTAAGGCCTTGTACATTTTTTGCGTTTGGTAAGATATTATTAGCTTTTTGAGCAACATATCCAGCAGCATCGACACCAGCAAAAAATAACTCTTCGTTATTATTGTTTATCGAGAATACTGAAGCAATATCATAACTATCATCGAAGGTAGACTTACTTGGCTCAATAGCTCTTTTGATTACTAATAAGTTTATTTCGTCTTTTTCACGTTTGTCAGTAATTTCAATTAAATGAACACCAAATTGTGTTTCTACAATACGCATTTCACCTTTTCTACCTTCAAAACATGCCTTGTCAAACGCAGGAACCATCACTCCTTGACCAAACCAATCTAAGTCACCACCTTTTACGGCACTTCCTTTGTCAGTTGAATGCTCTTTTGCTAGCGCTTCAAAGTTTTTCTTTCTTTTAATTTCTTTTTTGAAACTTGCAGCTTTTGCTTTTAGTGCAGCAATATCGTTAGTTGCATCAAGAGCAAGAAGAATATGGCGAGCACGTACTTCAGGTTTTTTACCGTTGTTTAATACTTTAACTAATTTAAAATTCTCTCCGTCTTTATAAGGGCCAACAACTTCACCTTTTTTAGATGAAACTAGTTTGCTGTCAACATCTTTGTCAGCAATAGTACCTTCAACATATACCTCAGTTTCATAAGCTCTAGTATCGCTATTGTTTGTTACAAATACAGAGTCATTTTCTGTTGATATAAAATCTTCCGTCATTTCAACTAACCATATACGTGCATCTTCAACGTCATCTTCGGTAGGGCTAACATCAAACGAGATGTACTCTATACTTCTAGATTCTTCTTGTTGGTATTTTTTATCAGCCTTGTGCTTGTTGTAGTAGTTTCTTACATCCGCATCGGCAACAGTAATGATAGAATCAGGGATAGAGGCATATGTTTTTACAACAAACGTTAAATCTGCTTTTCTGTTAGTAGCCACATAATCTTGTTGCGCTTCTAGGCTATTAACCATCATTCCAGCTTTTACAATGTTATTGTATTTCTGAACTTTACGATTATTAATCATACGATCCTTTTGTACTTTGAAATACATAGGGTATGTTTTTTGAACATCCACAAAATATTGCTTCACCGCGTCAGGATCAAAAGCACCTGTTTCTTTGCTAACAAATGTTTGGTCGTTTTTAATTTCAGGTAGTACATTGTTTCCCCAACGAATATCGTCGTATTCACCTTGTGTAAGTTGAACACCAACGCTATTTAATTCGCTAGCTAAAACTTTCTCACGTACGATTTGGTTCCAAACTTGTTCTTTGATTTGTTCCGTGGCAGGATCATCTATTCTTTGACCAATGCTACGTAAACTTTCAACTTGGTTTTGAACTTTATTATCGTACTCTTCACCTTGTATTGGGTTTCCTTTTACGTCACCAATATGGTACTCAGGTCTACTACTAGTCCCTCCCGTAAAGAAATCTCCTAATATAAATGCTGCCATTGCAACGCCTACTGCGCCAATTAGCAATCCTGATCTTTTTCTTATTGTTCCAATTAAAGCCATCTCTACAGATTTTTAAGGGTGCGAATATACAATTGTATATTCATTTTTAAAAGCTAATCATTAGGCAGTTTCTTCAACTTTATTTCATCAATTCTTTTTTCCGTCGCTTTTACTACATGTATCACAAACAGATCAATAACAATTTTTGAATTAATTTCAGGAATACTCTCGGTATGAGCCAGTATCCAACCGGCTAACGTATCGTATTCATCTGAGTTTTGAAGTTTAAACCCATATTTTTCGTTAATATAATTTATTTCTAATCGACCACTAAACAAATATTCATTTTCTGACAATTGTTTTTCAACCCAATCGTCTCCATCATGTTCGTCCTCAATTTCTCCAAATATTTCTTCTACAATATCCTCCACTGTAATCATTCCTGCCGTACCACCAAATTCGTCCATCACAATGGCCGCACTTCTTTTTTGTTTT
Organism: Flavobacteriales bacterium; assembly: GCA_047634195.1. Classification (GTDB taxonomy): domain Bacteria; phylum Bacteroidota; class Bacteroidia; order Flavobacteriales_D; family Luteibaculaceae; genus JBLIDJ01. The sequence continues at coordinate 26,932 of JBLIDJ010000016.1, read as the reverse complement.
ATCAACAATTCCATTACTTCATTTGCTGGCATTGTTTCAGGTACTATACTCAATGGCATTAAGGTGTTTTTAAGCTCGTCGGGTTTTCTAAACAAATCGTATGAGTGAGCATAACCAATAATGTTGTCAATACTTTCTCTATAAACCAAAATCTTACTAAGTCCTGTTTCTATAAACTTATTAGTCAATACTTCCATAGAGCTTTCCATTTCCAGCGCCACAATATCTGTTCGTGGCACCATGCAATCGCGCGCTTTTACTTTCCCGAAATCTAAGGCGTTTTGAAAAATTTGAATTTCGTGGTCTATGTTCGTTTTATCTTTTGCGCCTATTGCCATTTCTTTGACGTAATGGTCAAGGTCTATTTTCCCAAAGGCAAGTTCTACTTTCGGCAACTTTACTCTAAAAACTATTTTAAGTAAAAACTCTGAAGCTCCAACCGTAATCATGGTAGGGATAAACAACAAAAGATAAATTAAGAGGAGCGGCACCGCAAGGATTTTGAGAATGAAATTGGGGTTAATTCTAAAAATAGCTTTGGGTAAAAACTCAGCAGCAATTAATATAATAATGGTGGTAATAATGGTTTGAATAAACAGTATTAACCCTTCCCCTTCAATGATAGGTGCATAGGTAATAATTCCTTTGGTAATCACTTGCCCCATAAGGATACCATAAACCACCAAGGCTATGTTGTTTCCAACCAGCATGGCACCAATAAACCTAGAAGGTCTCTTGTAAAAAAAAGATAATATTCTAGCGGTGTAAGAGCCTTTTTGATTGTTGAGCTCAATTTTCAGCTTGTTTGCTGAAAGGAAAGCAATTTCGACGCCTGAAAAAAATGCAGAAAGTCCTAATGAAAATAGAATATAGACAATGACATCAGACTGGGAAGAATCCATATTTTAAATTACTAAAGCTTAAATGTAAGCAATTTATTGTTCGTTCATTTTTTCATGTTTTTTTCTGAACGTTCTTCTGATGAAAAACATTAAAAAAGCTAAGCATGGGAAAACAAAAACTACCCCTCCATCTATATCTCCACCTACAAATGAAAATACGGATACGGCTATTAAGCTAACGATACCTATAACCAACCAAAACCACTCCATGATGCGGTGCATCTTATTCAAATTCTTCATCGTCTATATCAAATTCTCCTGAAATTTTACTTAATCTATACCATGAAAAATCTTCCGCAGCTTCCATTCCGTGTCCGTAAATGACAGCTCCTTCTTGTGTTATTTTCACAAATTCATCGGTATAAATTTTAGCACTATCCTGGTACCATATTAATTTTTCTGTTTCTAATTTTTCACCTTTATCATTGGTGAAAACAACCTTTTTCTGAACTTCCATTGTTCCTTGGGTTTGTTTCCAAACCCCATATTCAGCCACTAAGGTAGAGTTGGCTTGACCATTTCCTCCTTTAAATTCAATGGAAAGCCCAGACGGGAAAATAGCATATGAAGAATCTTCAAACTCATACCTGTCTAGCTGAACTGTATTGATAACAGATGTAATTCGTGCACTGTCGCTGTAAGTGTACACGGCGTCATACGTCGTTTGAACAGGCATGTTTTCACTAACCATCAACTGCACTTCTTCCAGATCATTGCGACAAGAAAAAAGCATCACAACCGAAATGATTGTGATGCTTAATTGAAATTTTTTACTTGATATCATTACTCTGCCAACCTAATTTTGGTTGTCTCGTTTAGCCAACAAGCAATGGTAATGTCTTGGTTAACTTTATCAACCATACTGTAATTAAACAATATCGTTTTTGAAGGCCAGTTAGCTTTTGCATTTGCAGCTCTTTTATTTGCATCTGCCGCTACTGATGCGTCAATTGATTTAGCTTTTACATAATAATCGTATGACAACCAGTTTACAGCTTTATTTTCCATTTCGTTTTCACCACATGACTTTGCCCCGTATGTGATGGCATCACCAATAAGGATATAAGGTTCTCCCCATCCAGACTTGGCTGCAGCTGCTTTGGCAGCAAATGATTTACAGCTACTGTAGTTACCTGCGCCAAAGTACGCTTGAGCTAAACGATAAAGATCATCTGCTTTACCTGTATTACCTTCATTCAATTTTATAGCTTGATCGTAAAATTTTACTGCGTCATTGTACTTCTTGTTTTTCAAGGCATACAAACCAAGTCCGCGAGCAGCATCAACGCTAGGCTCAATTGATTGCAATTTGCTAGCTACAGTAAAATAAATAGGGTCTTCTAAACAATCTCTTTTAGATAAAATCCTAACACACTTTGACAATACTTCTTTATCGTCAGGAGATTCGCTATATTTTGTTTTCACTACTTCAACCACATCACTACATTCTGCAACTTTAACAAACAATTCATCAAAATTGTTTTTTGCTTTTTCGTAGTATGATATTGTTTTTTCTTTTTCAGAATTTGCAATATTGTAATCAGCAATTTCAGAAATAACAAGGTATTCTGTCAACAGAACATCTTTGGTTGTTTGCCCAGCTCCTAATGCTTTAAACAACGCAATATAATAAGAGCTTAATACTCCTGCTTCTGCTTTATTCCCTTGTATTTCAATACTTTTTCGAAGTGTCTCCACAGCCATCATTGGCTTTTCACCGGCATAACGAATCATGTCTACACCTTTACGACCCAATACAAATCCTTCTTGACCAAAATTAGCAATACGCGCGTCGTAAACCATGAACAATGAGTCAGCAATCAATGCTTTGATTGTATCGTCTTTTTCGCTTTTCAATAACGTTCTGTAAAAATCTACTCCATCAGTATATAAGGTCTTCGCGGATTTAGGACAAATAGCACATGCTTTTCTCCAATGAGGCATAGCATCCATAATCAAATCTTGATCACGAAATTCACGATACAAAGATAAACTCTCTTTACATTTCGTTTGTTCTTCTGGTGTGTTTCCGTATTTATCTTGTGCAAATGTTGTTGCACCAATCAAAAATATCACAACACTTAATAAAGTAGCTCTCATCAATCTAAATTTTTATTAATCGTATTTTCTTTTTACAAACCAACGGTCAATTTTGTTAGGAACAAAAGTCATGCCTAAATAGATGTTTGTAAAATTTTCATTGACAAATTCAGCTGACTCGCCTTTTCTTGCACCTACCTCAACACCAACATTGATGGTTGTAAGAGATTTTGATCGCAATAATGGAAAACCAAAACCAGCAGACACCGCTTGAATGGTCAAATGGTTATTATTTAAAGTAAGGTAGCTGTCTTCAATTCTTGCTCCCATTCTATAATTCACTGTTTTCCAGAAGCCATTGTTAATCATTCTAGATTTTTGTGGCGTATACTCCATGGATAAACTATATGCTTCAGAAGCATTTAATTCACTATAACTAAGTGGCACATTGTTAAAGGTTGCGGTGTAAGTGCTCCAATCTTCGTATGCATAATTAAGGCCTACATATAGTTTCTTATTAACAAACGCTCCAATTCCATAATTGAATCGAATTGGTAAACTAATACTTCCTACACCTTTATCAACAAAGCTAAGGGTGTCTTTAAAAGCTTGTGTTCTAAAACTAGTGTATGTAAATGTTTGATTAAGTTCTGATTGTTTCCCTTTCATATTGCCACCCAATGAAAAAGTAGCCCCAAATCGCCATGAAACAAACTTACTTTTCTTAGGCTGCCAGTTAACAATAATACTTGCTTCAGATGTAAAATCAGAAATAGATATTTTATTAATTGAACTTACATTAAAATAACTACTCCCTTCAGGCATAAGAGCTCTTCGCGTTTTGTCACTAAACCCAAACATATAAATTCCATTAGCACCAATAGCAACATTTAAAGAATCGTTGCCTAACACCTTAGCTCCAATACCAAGATATACTTTATTAATACCGCCGGATCCTTCATACTCATAACTTACGTCACCTATTGAGGGATCATTCTTAGTGTCTTTCACAAAATATCTTGCACTACTATAAGGCGTTAGCCCAAAAGACAAACCAATTTTATTAGCGAGTAACGGAAACATGAATCTAAACCCTGAGATAGACATATTTCTTTTAGCAATACTTCCATTCTCACTAGAAAGATTTACAAATGATGCTTTAAAATTAGCATCAAATACTGGTTTATTGGCTAAATAATAAGTAGCTGGGTTATCAGAATTAATCACAAATGGATCAGCATAAGTACTTACACCATGTCCCATGGTTTGTAGTTGTGTACTTGCTGAAAGCTGCAGATTTCCTAAACCATACCTTGAATAAGGAGACAAATTACTTACTTGTGCATTTGCTTGAATGCTAATTAATAACACTAAGGCAACTATATATTTACTCAACTTCATGAACAATTTAAAATTTCGTTTAACCCCTTAAGGGTCAGAAACGGGTCTGCAAAGATGCCTTTTTTTAATGCTTTAACAAAGTATTCTGCGTCTCCACCTGTAAGAAAAATGTTAATTTCTTTAAATAGTTCCTGATAACGACTAATTGTATGTTCTATTTCATGCAGCATACCTAAATATGAACCGCTTAGTAAACTACTTTCTGTAGTAACGCCAATCAACGTTGGCACTTCATCTACAATCGGTTGAACTAGTGGTAACTTAGCGGTAAATTCATGCATGGCTCTGCATCGCATTTTCAACCCTGGAGAGATGGATCCTCCCAAATATTCACCTTTTTCATTGACCACATCAAATTTCAAGCAAGTGCCACAATCAATAATCAATGCCGGAAATTGTTTCGAATAGATAGCATATGCTGCATTAGCAATGCGATCAACACCTAAGGTTTCAGGTGTTTGGTATCTATTAGGTAATTGTATTTGAGTCGCATTAGTTAGAATCAAGACTTTTTGGAACTTATTTTCTAAATATGACTGAATGATTTTTGCATTTTCGCCAACACTTGAGAAAATAACTTGATCAATACTAAACTCATTACACCATTTTTCGATGACTAATTCCCAATTTTTATTCGAAGACATCTCTATTAATTGATTAGAAACATCAAACAATGCCAATTTAATCAGCGTATTGCCTTGGTCAACAATTAATTTCATTTGGCAAATATCTTGATTTAGAGTCACTTATTATCTTAAAAATTATTTTTATGAAGAAAAGAATAAAAAAAAGCCAAATAGCTTGTTGCTATTCTGATTTTATCTTTAGATTTGCGCCACCAAAATGAATGGTGCCATAGCTCAGTTGGTAGAGCAAAGGACTGAAAATCCTTGTGTCCCTGGTTCGATTCCTGGTGGCACCACATAAAAAAAGGTCTTTCTCTTTTGTAGAAAGACCTTTTTTTTATGCATTATTTTCTCTCGAAAATTCTCTTAATATCTTATCAGCCAAATAGCTTGAAAGCTTCACATAACTTTCATCCGTCCAGCCTGCGACATGGGGACTTAGGAGCACTTTATCACTTTTAATTAAGTACTGCCAATCAACTGGTAAATCTTCCTGATTCAATTTTTCGAAACTTGACTTCTCGTATTCTAGTACATCCAAGCAAGCTCCTGCAATGTTACCTTTTTTTAATGCTTGCACTAAAGCGGCTGTATCTACATTTTTACCTCGTGCTGTATTGAGTAATGCAAATGGTTTTTTGAACGCTGTAATGCAGTCATTGTTCAGCCAATAATGTGTCTCAGGCGTTTGTGGTAAGTGTAGGCTCAATACATCGGCTTGTTCTTGTAGTTTGGTCAATGTTACTTCTTGTGCGTAATCATCGCTAAAATCTTCCTTATACTTATCATAAGCGATCACTTTACATCCTACGCCTGAAAGTATCCTGGCAAATGCCTGTCCCATATTTCCGTAACCAACTATTCCTACCGTTTTAGCGTGTAGCTCCTCGCCTCTGTTTTCATCTCTTCTCCATAGTCCATTACGCACCTCAGCATCGCCTTGTTTAAGTTTATTGAACAACATGAGCAACATACCTAATCCATGTTCTGCAACGGCTTGCATATTGCCTTCTGGCGAATTGAAACAAGTAATGTTGTGTTGTTTACAATAAGACAAATCAATGTTTTCCATGCCAGCCCCAGAGCGAGCTATGAACTTCAGCTTAGTAGCTAAAGACAAAAAATCAGCATTCATTTTTATTCTACTGCGTATAACAATACCGTCATATTCTGCAATAGTCTTCCTCAACGTATGTTCATCTGTTTGTTCTAAATGAACGCAAATCATACCTACCTCACTTAACTTATCCCACAATATGGAATGTACTACATCTAAAAAAGCTATTTTCATTTGGGGCTATTCTTTGAAACCTGTTGTTTCCATTACGGTTTTATCCTTATTCATCACATCAACATGAATCATTTTACCTGTCGTGCATGAACAAGCAGCACATACAGTGGCAAGACTATCTACCGTAATTAAGGTAACTTTTTGTAAATCAATTTCATGTGTTTCTTTGTAGTAATCAATAATCACTTCAGGAGAGGTTTCGCTGGCATTCCCCCACCTGTCGCTACATTGAGTTTGGACGTAGTGCATACTAATGATGTCTTTTATTTCCGCTTTGGCGTCTGTATCTTTTTCCTTATTGCACATTGTAAACACAAACAACATTAGTATGGCGTATAATATTTTCATTGGAGCTAATAATGGTGTATGGTAAAGCTACGTAAATGAGATGTAATTAAAAAAAACGTGTTATGAATCTGAAACAGTTTTATTTCAGAAATATTTAGAGATTTATATGAGTTTAAAATTAGCTTTTTTACAACTTTAAAGTATAAATATACAGGTCTTTTTATCCTTTTTTTCCAAAATAAAGGCACCTTATTGTCTTTATAAAATAGCTATTAAAACACAAAAAGGCGGCTCTTGCGAGCCGCCCCCCTATAAAATATAGTCACACAACGCAGGTTAACAACAACCTCCGCCGTCATAAAAGTACGTACTTTCTGTGACATAAATATCATCTCTATTTAATTTAATTAGAGCACCTGCAGTTTTGTCGCAAATGGCAAGTGGTTGATTCAGAAGTAATATGTGCCCATTATTGTCATCAAAATATTCTTCGTCTCCAAAATACAGAGCTGTTTTACCCGTAAAAACACATGGTCCATCTGCTGGCATTGGATCCTTTATGGCACATATTTCAACACTTTCTATGAAAATGTTTTCTGTTGTATTGTAATGATTTGGTGTTAGCATACGATAAGGTCTTCTGGCCCTAACTTCAATAGTTCCAAAACCAATATCAGTCATTTTTTTTATGTAATCTTTTAAGGGTAGCGAACCTGTCAAGCAAAGTGCTCTTAATCGTTCATCCGCTCTTAATTCATCACTCATGTTTTGTTCGCACGTAGGATCGCTTAATACTAATCTTCCGTTTGGTTTTAACACACGGTACATTTCTTTTAAGGCAAGGTCTAAATCTTGCTCCTTAAAAATATTGAACAAACAATTTTGTGCAGCCACATCAATGCTATTATTTTCTACTGGTAGTTCTAGTGCTGATCCTTTTTTAAGGTCTACAAAATCACGTTTAAACCATGGGTTTGTTTTTTCGGCTTCGTACAAATTTATGTCGCAAGCTTCTAGCATTTCATCTACCACATCTATCCCAACTACACTCCCTTTATTTCTGTTGAAATATGCGAATTGAAGGACTTCCATGCCTCCACCAACTCCTACATACAACATCTTTGGGTTTCGTACTAGGTCTCGTGGATTCACTGTGCTCCCACAACCATAATTCATTTGCAGCATGATGCTAGGGATTTCTAACTCTGGAAATTGCCATACGGGTGTTGTCGTGCAACAAAGCCCTACATCAGGAGTTAGGGCTGCTTTTTTGTATACGTCGTGGGTGGTGTCTAAGTACTTATCCATGATCAATTTTCAAAAATTATTTCTACACTATTGCTTAAATCCCATACATGGATTTTGCAACCATAAAATAAATAAACAAACCAATAATATCATTGGCTGTGGTAATAAATGGCCCTGTTGCAAGTGCTGGGTCAATCTTGTATTTATGCAATACCAATGGCACTATGGTGCCAAACAAGCCTGCAAATACGATGACGGCAAATAAGGATATTGCGACGGTATAAGCTAGTGATGGTTCGTTATTAAAAAAGAAGGTATAGGAAAAAATAAGTATACTACAAATTGAAGCATTTATTAATGCCACAAGAAATTCTTTAGACAATCGTTGTCCTAATCTATCATAACGCATTTTATTGGCAATACTTTGCACAACAATTGCAGAGGATTGCACACCAACGTTTCCTCCCATCGCAGCTATTAAAGGAATAAAAAATGCTAGGTGAGGGTTTAACCCAATATCATGTTCGTAGGTGCCTATTACTAAGGAAACTAATACACCACCAACCAATCCAATTAGCAACCATGGCAATCTTGCTCGTGTCATAATAACAACACCATCTCTCATCTCAACGTTTTCGGATAATCCCGATGCCATTTGATAATCCTTATCTGCTTCTTCCTTGATAACATCAACTACATCATCAATGGTGATTCGACCTAACAATTCTTGGTTGGAGCTCACGACAGGAAGTACCACTAAGTCGTACTTCTCCATCACTTTAGCAACTTCCTCAGAGCTTTGGTAAGGTTCAACGACAATCAAGTCATTGGGGTCAAAAATATCTTTAATTAATGTTCTGATAGACGTTGCCGAGAACAGTAATTTTTTCAAGGACAGGTTGCCAAGCAGTACGTTGTTGTCGTTGATTACATAGACAGTGTAAACATTATCAATTTCTTCCGCCTGTTTACGCATTTCTCTAATACACTTTGCAACAGACCAGTTGACATTGACTTTCACTAATTCCTTCCCCATCAAGCCACCTGCAGTATCTTCGTCGTAGCCCAATAAGTCAACAATATCATTGGCTTGCTCAGCATTTTCGATTTGAGAGATAACCTCCTCCATCTTTTGCTGAGGCAGATCAGCAATTAAATCGGCAGCATCATCAGAGTTCATGTTCTCTATGACTTGCTCGGCAATTTCTTTGGAAGTAAGCGATGCTAATAATTTAGACCTAAGGTCTTCATCTACTTCAAGTAATACATCAGCAGTCGTTTCTTCATCAAGTAACCTAAAAATGTATTGTACTTGCTCGCTATTTAATTTATCAAATAATTCAGCAATATCAGCATAATGCAAATCTTTGATTTGATTTGTCAATACCTGATCCTTACCATTAGCAATGGCTTCTTTTATGATATCAACTGACTCTTTATTTACTTCTATCATAGGGAACACAACTTAACATGCTAAGGTAGCAAAGTAATCATTTCTGTTTGTTATTTTATCACCCTTCTAACCAGTTGGTTAGATACACAAAATCGGAAACGCCAAGTTGTTCTGGTCTTTGTGTCCAGATATCGCCTTCAGGTATTAATTCTCTCTCAGACCACATTGATTTCAATGAATTTCTAAGCGTTTTTCTCCGTTGGCCAAAGCTGGTTTTCACTACCGTTTTAAAAAGCTTTTCGTTGCAGTCTAATTTTTTGACATTATTTCTAACCAATCGAATAACACCTGACTTTACTCTAGGTGGTGGTATAAACACATGCTCATCAACAGTAAACAAGTATTCTATATCAAAGTAAGCTTGCATAAGCACCGATAATATCCCATATACCTTACTTCCTGGTTTAGAAGCAATGCGTTCGGCTACTTCTTTTTGAAACATTCCACATACCTCTACATACATGTCTTTATGCTCGTAAACCGAAAACATAATTTGAGTAGAGATGTTGTATGGGAAATTTCCACTTATTCCAATGGGAGCATCAAAAATTTCTTTAGGGTCTAATTTCAGAAAATTTCGCTCTAGGATATGCCCTTCTAATTTTTTGAAATTTTCTTTTAGAAACCCTACTGACTCATCATCAATTTCTATGACAAAGGTTTCAAAATCTCTTTCTAGTAAATGCGTTGTGAGTGCACCTGTACCTGGTCCTATTTCTAACACTTGGGTGTAACCATAGGTGTTTAACAAGCCGTCACCAATTCTTTTGGCTATTTGCACATCATTTAAGAAATGTTGTCCTAAATGTTTTTTTGCTTTTACTTGATTGTTATAGCCTTTATTGCTCATGTACAACTTCTAATATAGTGCGAAACGCTCCGAATTTACCTGCGTATCTGTTTATGTGTTCGGCTTGTAAGTCTTTAGCATGATTTTCTTGGTAATCGTCATAATCAGCCTTGTTTTTTGAGGTGTACTGTATAGCATAAGTTTTGCCTCCTTCTTCCTCTGCGTCAAGGACTCTACAAATTTTATTGTTGATAAACTTCGCTGTTTTCATTACATCAGGAATATGCACCGTTTTCATCCAATTTAACCAATCGTCATGAACAGAATCGTCAATAATGATAGTGACATTATATATTATCATAAAGCTTTTGTTTGACTATCACCACGTAGTTTACGGAACTTTTTACGTGCTTCAGCAGCGTATAGCGAACCTGGGTATTTGGTAATAATAAGTTTGAAATATTGTTTTGCTAATTCTTGATTATCTAACTGGTTTTGATACAAATCTGCTAATAAATAGATGGCTTTGTCAACCAGAATATCGCTTGAATCAACAGCAATCATTTGCATTAAAAAATTGGAAGCATCGTCAAACTTATACTGCTGATAACTCAACTCGTATTTACGCAACAAGATCTCATCTGTTAAGGAATGTTTTGCGTATTTAGTTAAGATCGTATCATAGGTAGTATTTGCATCCTCATAATTCTGCTGCATAAGCATTAAATCTCCTCTAGCAAACATTTCTAAGGGTGCGGTAATTGTGTCTAACGCAAGATTATCTGTAATAAGCAAAGACAATTCTAAGGCATCATTACTTATCAATTTAGTAGTTGATGCTTTCAATACGTTTAATTGCCCTTGTGCATACTCAAAAGATCCTGTGTAGTAATGCACCATCGCATTTTTCAACTTGGCAGTGTGCCCAAGCACATCTTCTTTAAATGTTTTTTCTACTTGAATGTACAATAGAGATGCTTCCCAAACATTGTTTTGAGCGACGTAATAATCAGCTAAAGCAATTTTAATTCGGCCTAAACTAGCATCTCTTAACTTGCCCTCACTGATAGTTTTCAATAATAACGCTTCGCACTTTTCATTCTCGTCTAACCTACCTGACAAAAGCCTTGAATAATCATCGATCAATTGTACGGTAGATTCATTAATGCCAATTGTGTCGATGGCGCTTTGATAATGAGCAGCAATATCGTTAATGGCAATAGTGTCATTTTTTTCAATAGCATCCTTCGTACTAAGTTTCAACCAATATGAGGTAGCATATATTTTTAAATTTGAAGAAACCGCAGGTTCATCAATTAGGTATTGGAATATTTTTTTTGCTATCCTAAAATCCTCATTATTGTATGCAAGCATGGCTATGTTGTAAACTCTACTACCCTGTTCTTTGAATCTTAAGTCAAGTGCTTTGGATTGTAAATATGCTCCATAAAAATCTTTTTGCTGGAGCTGTATCCAGATTAAGAATTCGTTGTATGTAGTAACAGTTGGATATTGCTGTATTTTTTTTAATACTTCATCTTGAATCAATCGTGCGTAGACAGGATCCTCATCAAAGTTTAATGTTCTCAGCAAGGCTGTTCTTACATTGTTCAAGTAGCTTGGGTTGATATGCAATAATTCTAAATAGGCTGCTATCATTTCATCGTACTTGCCCATTGCCCCTTTAATCTCTGCTACTTCAAATTCGTAGCCATATCCTCCATTATTCAGTTCTTTGGCTTTTTCTAGAATGGCAAGTGCCATTTGGGGATTTTGTTTTTCAAGAAAAAGTTTAGAAAGTTGTTGTATTTGTCCTCGATTATTATTGAGCGATTCTAGTAGATCTTGATAAATATCTTCAGCCTGTTTTTTTTTCTCTTGTGCTAAATAAACATCAGCCCAGTCCAAATATAAAAACAAGTTTCTTTCGTCTCGCTTTACCTGTTTTTTCACAACCTTTTCGGCTGTTTTATAATCACCTGTTTCCACAAGGCTTTCAAGATACCACTTGTATATGCCTCCACTAGGATTTTCATCATAGAGCTTTTCTAGGTATAACAAAGCTTTTTCATATTCACCATTTTGAATATATTCTCTAGCCAAATCAGCATCATTGACTTGGCCAATCACACTATTTATGGTTAACACTAAAATAAAACCTAGGACGTATTTCATAAAGTTCATCTCCTAACTACCAAGCAATGCTGTCTGCTATTTCTAGCTGCTCCATTTTTAATTGAATATCCGGCAACAATAATTCGTATTGTTCTTCTGCAAAATTTAACCCGTATAGCAAGCTACTCATTTCTTTTCCTAAAATTGCAACGGCTTGATTTTCATCTTCTATGTACTGGCTTAACAAATCAATTGAAACGGCGCCATTTTCCATATCACTTCTTAAGGTAGTTAGTTGTTTTTTGGTGTAAGATATTTCATTCTGAATAGTCTTAAAACGCTTATCAAAGTCTTTCACTCCTTTTTTTACATTTTTAAAATTGCTAAATACAACTCCGTCTTTCAGTGATAATTCATCGGGTACGTTATTGTAATAGCTTTCTACAATCGTTAGTATGTTTTTTGATGTTAATGACATGACGGAGACCTTGCTCGTGTCAATTCTATGCAGCTGTACTTCGAGCGAATCTATTTGAACAAAAAGAGTATCTATCGTATTTATTTCTTTTGTAAAATCGTTATTGACACATGACTGAGAACCAACCGTAATGGCAAGTATGGAAAGGAAAATTACAAATCTTGTTTTCATGCTCAGAAAGATATAAAAAAGGCGGATGAGTATGGTAAGCTTCATCCGCCAAATATGTTAATTGATAGTTTTACTTGATAAAATCAAAGCCAGTAAATGGCACCAAAGCGGCTGGAATTTTTATTCCATCTTCTGTTTGATTGTTTTCCAACAAAGCAGCTAAAATTCTAGGTAGTGCCAATGCACTTCCGTTCAAAGTATGACACAATTGTGTTTTACCATCTTCATTTTTATAACGCAATTTTAAGCGATTGGCCTGAAACGTTTCGAAATTAGAAATAGAACTAACCTCTAGCCATTTCTCTTGTGCTGCCGAATAGACTTCCATGTCATATGTCAATGCTGAAGTAAATCCTAAATCACCACCACAAAGTCTTACTTCACGGAAAGGGAGACCTAATTTCATTAAAAGACTTTTCACATATTCAGTCATATCTTTCAATGCTTCATATGATTTATCCGGATGTTGAATTTGTACAATTTCAACTTTATCGAACTGATGTAATCTGTTTAATCCTCGCACGTCTTTACCATACGAACCCGCTTCACGACGGAAACAAGGAGTGTAGCCAGTCATTTTTATAGGAAAATCACTTTCTTTTAAAATGACATCTCTGTAAATATTTGTAAGTGGCACTTCTGCTGTAGGTATCAAATACAAATCATCTTCGGTCACGTGATACATTTGACCTTCTTTGTCTGGCAACTGACCAGTACCATATCCTGATGCTTCGTTGACCAACAAGGGTGGCATAATTTCAGTATAGCCCGCTTTTTCTGCTTCCGATAAAAAGAAACTAATCAATGCTCGCTGTAATCTCGCCCCTTTTCCTTTGTAGACTGGGAAACCGGCTCCTGTTATCTTAACACCTAATTCAAAGTCAATCAAATCATACTTTGAAGCTAAATCCCAATGTGGTACGGCATCTTTATGAAGTGTTGGGATTTCGCCATGCGCAAATATTTCAACATTGTCTTGATCACTTTTTCCTGAAGGAACCAATGGGTTTGGAATATTTGGAACTTGAAAAAGTAATGATTGTAACTGTGCTTCAACCTCTGATAGCATTGTTTTTATCTCAGCACTTTGAGATTTCAAGCTAACTGTTTTAGCTTTCATCTCATTGGCTTCTTGTGGTTTGCCTGATTGAAATAACTTGCCAATTTCTTTTGCTAGGCTATTTTGTTCTGACAGTAGATCGTCCAGTTTTATTTGAGTCGATTTTCGTTGATCATCCAAACCTACGATTTCATCTATGAGGGCTGAAAAATCTTGATTTCTTACTTTAAAAAGCTCAGCTAATTCTGATTGCTTTTCACGAATAACACGCAATTCTAACATAGGTATTCTCTTTTATATTCTGAAACTCAAAGGTAAAATTTCCCTTTAGCTGTAAAACAAAAAATCCTGATTTCTGCAAGAGAAACCAGGATTTTTTAACATTGTATAACGTTTATTTCTTAGTTCTCCTCAAAAGGAACAACTGAAACAAATGATTTGTCATTTCTTTTCTTGCGAAATTCTACTACGCCATCAGTCATAGAAAACAATGTGTGATCTTTACCCATTCCAACGTTGTTGCCTGGGTGATGTTGCGTTCCTCGCTGACGAACAATAATGTTCCCAGCAATAGCAGGTTGACCACCAAAGATTTTTACTCCTAGTCGCTTACTTTCTGATTCACGTCCGTTTTTAGAACTACCGACTCCTTTTTTATGTGCCATGATATTAAATTTTTGTCCGAGCTATACTCTTCCCGTTTTAAGCGTTTATAGCTTCTACTTGAATTTGCGTCAAGTATTGACGGTGACCGTTTCTAACTCTATAACCTTTTCTTCTTTTTTTCTTGAAAACAATAACTTTGTCTCCTTTTAGGTGTTTAACCACTTTCGCGGTTATTGAAGCACCTTCTACAGCTGGGGCGCCAACATTTACTTTACCGTCCGTGTCAGTTAGTAATACTTTATCAAAAGTAACTTGGTTACCTTCTTCAGCATCTAACCTGTGAACAAAAAGCTGTTGATCTTTTACAACTTTAAATTGTTGCCCTGCTATTTCTACAATTGCGTACATTCTTCGAAATTTAACAGTTAATTCGTAATTAGGGGTGCAAACGTACGATTATTATTGTTGCCTACAAGTCTATAACTTATCTTTTTTGTTAACTAAATGCACTCCTGATAATATCACTAACATAAACATAATTTGCCCACTTGTAATCACCTCTCCATCAAACACTCCCCAAGCTATTGCTACAATAGGAATGAGGTACGTAACCGATGAAGCGAAGATAGCAGTAGTTCTTTTAATTAAAGCATTAAACATGACTACGGCAAGTCCTGTGCCTATAACAGCCAATACCGAAGTATAACCAACACTTACCCATGTTCCTGGCACTAAATCTAGTCGCCATACCAAATCGCTAGCTCCAAGATAAAACATACAAGGAATGATTAAAAAACCAAAACTGATAGATGTTATCGCTACCGATTTTACATGTTGCAATTTTGACTTGATGATGTTGACACTTATGGCGTAACATACGGTTGCTAATACCACCAACATACTATACCAAAAATCAGAAGTTCCTTCCGTTCCTTCTGAAGAAATAATGAGGCCTAATGCTCCACCAAGTCCTATAAGAACTCCAATGGCGTTAAACCATTTGGTTTTTATGTTGAAAACAAAAAAACCAAGCAACATAGTAAATAAGGGAACTAATGAATTTAATAATCCTGACAATGAAGAATCAATGTGTGTTTGGGCGATAGCAAATAAAAAGGCAGGTATTCCATTTCCGAATAGGCCTACTATGACTAAGAATTTCCAATTGTCTTTGGTTATGCTTTTTATATGTCTAATAGCCATTGGTAGCAACGCCAGACCGGCTATCGAAACTCTTAACGCTGCCAACTGAGAAGGCAATAGTGTCACAGATCCATTGACATCAAAAAGCCCTCTTTTCATTAGGATAAACGAACTACCCCATATGATGGAAAGGGCTATCATTAATAACCACGACTTTACTCCTATTGCTTCTTTTTCCAAGATGTTATTTTTGGCAAAGATAATTTTTGGAAACGGTATAATGTTAAAAAATGATAAGATAATACTAGATCACTATTAATGTAGTAACTTTGTGATCGTTAGATCGTCTTAAAGACAAAAACTATGAAACAAGTTGTTTTAATTTTAGGAGTTGTTGTTTTAATGAGTAGCTGCTCCAGCACTGATAAAAACACGATTCAAAAAGAGATTGTTTATTCTGAAACTGTGATTGAAACAGTTGGAGAAAACAAAGGATTTGCAGAATCTACTATTGAAATAAAAGGCATGAGTTGCGAAATCATGTGCGGAACCGCTATCAGAAAAGGTGTTTCTGAATTAGCAGGTGTTGAAATTGCAACTATTAATTTTGATGTAGAACGTGAGTCTAATTTTTGCACCGTAAAATTTGACAATTCACTTTTAACGCCTATTGAAATTTCTGCTAAAATACAGAGTTTAAACAAAGGTGCTTATCAAGTACTTTCTGTTGAAACTTCTAAATGGGTGGGGAAAGTAAACTCCGAAGAATTTAGCTCCGAAAATGACGATAAAAAATCAGCATACATTAGCTTGGGTGATATCATCCCCAGTATCTTTAATGTGTTGACTCGCGTCATTAAACAATAAGTACTTTTTTAACTGAGGATTTCGAAAGAAATCCTTTTTTTTGTTTATTCCTTCATGAAATCAGTTAAGCTTCTTGCTCGTCTCTCCTTATTTTTTATTTTTTTAGTCATCCTTGCCGGATCTATTGTTAGGATGACGGGGTCAGGTATGGGTTGTCCCGATTGGCCAAAATGTTTTGGATACATTATCCCACCCACTGATGACGCTGTACTAACATGGGAACCTGAACGTGAGTTTAAAAAAGGACAGATGATTATCCGTAATGAATCGCTGTGGGTTGCTCAACAAGATTTTGTCAGCGCTGCTAATTTTGACCTTCCAAATTGGGGGAAATACACCAAACACAACTACGCTTATTTTAATGCAACACAAACTTGGATAGAGTACTTAAACAGATTAGTGGGAGCCTTATCCGGTTTACCTGTTTTGTTGCTTGTATTCATGTGTTTTAAACACAGAAAAAAAAGCAGAGGTTTGTTACTTTTGAGTTTGGCTGCCTTATTTATGTTAGGATTTGAAGCATGGCTAGGAAAAAAGGTAGTTGACGGGAACTTAATTCCAGGGCAAATCACTATTCACATGGTTGGTGCCGTTATTATAGTCATTTTACTACTTGCTATTTCGACCAAAGCCTCAGAGAAACTAACATGGTTTCCAAAAAAGCTTCTTTGGATTTTAGGTGCCGCTATTTCCTTAAGTCTTGCTCAAATAGTTCTTGGTAGCCAAGTGAGAGAAGTAGTCGACACTTTATTGAGTGCGAATATGCAACGCGCTAATGTGGTAACAAATATTGGTCATGTTTTTGAATGGCACAGATCACTTGCTCTTGTGATTTTAATGGTTAACGCCTTTTTGATTTGGAAAGCGTCAGCATATAGTCAATCAAGTCACTTGAAGTGGATGGGGGCATTTCTTGGTCTGGAAATCTTGGCAGGAATTTGTTTGTCTTACGGTGGATTAATTAGTTGGATGCAACCTGTTCACTTGGTATTGGCTTTGTGTTTATTTACCGTACAATTGCACCTGGCTTTTAGCATTAGATTAGGCTATACGAAGCAAGTTTAATCTTTTCTTTTCAACCAGTTGATTAACGCTATTGAACTTTAACGTCCAGCACATCTCGGAGCCAGTTTCCTATCATCATAAAAGCAAAAACAAGAATCATAATGCATATTCCTGGTGCAATGGCCAAGAAGGATGAACTGGTGGTTAATAAGGCATAATGGTCGCGAATAATCCCTCCCCATGACGGCATAGGAACTTGTGTGCCAACACCTAGAAAACTTAATCCAGCCTCCATTAAAATTGCGGTGGCAAAATTAGCTGCTGAAATAACGATCACTGGCGCCCAAACATTTGGCAAGATGTGTTTGGTCATGAGTCTAAGATGAGAATACCCCAGTACTCTTCCCGATTTTATGAAGCTACGTTCTTTAATTCTCATGGCTTCACCACGCACAACTCTGGCTACTTCTACCCACATGGTAAGGCCTACAGCAACAAACACTTGTACAAATCCTTTTCCTAATGCAAACGTAACGGCTATGACCATCAACAACGTTGGAACTGACCAAACTACATTGACAAGCCACATGATAATTGCATCTGTTTTTCCACCAAAATATCCTGCCAATAAGCCAAACGTAATTCCTATTAAAAGTGAAATTAAAACGGCTATCAATCCAACCGACAAGGAAATACATGAACCTGCCATTAATCTACTCAACATATCCCGACCAAACTTGTCTGTGCCTAACACATAATACTTAGACGCTTTAATTGGCGCTCCATTTTCAGTTAATAAATCGTTAATAGCAATAACTTGAATTAAGGTATCTTGTCTTACTGGGTGTACAAAATAATTGACAATAGAATCATTTTTTAAGGTGTGATACGTCGTTGGAATTGTTTGGTCAGTTTGACCTAAACTTCCAAGAAATAGTGGTGTATACCAGGTGTCCTCATTGTCAAGCTGAGGAGTTTGGTTTTGGTAAAACACTGGAATGCTTGTAAACATTTCCAAACGAGCCAATTCTATTTGTTGATTATTGGCATTATTCGTTTTATCTGGTCTCAAATACGCTCCGCTAATAGCAATGACGATAAAAGCTCCAACAATTGTAAAAGCAAGGTATTGACTAATTTTCAGCTTGTTCATGATTTTATGGAACGTCCTTTCCAGGTTAATGATACAAATGGTTGTATGATGTACAATATTACAGGATAAATTTGAAGCAACAACCAATATGGCGCATTTCTCCACTGATATTCCGGAATAATTAAACTGTCAGAAAAATACTTAATACCCATGATTAACAAAATTTCATTCCACGATTTTGTGAAACAGCAAACCAATAATAATATTTGAGAGAGCAAAAACCAAAGGCCAACGACAGAAGTCAAATTCCTCTGAATGGTCATTTTTTTTGACCACCTAATTTTTTGCTGCACAAACGATTTCAAATCAGCTGGTACAGAAGTGGTAACCGAAGCATCTCCAGTAACATAGCTTGCTTTAGCATTTAAACCATTAAATCTGGTCATGATAGACAAATCGTCACCTGATGATGTTTGCTGATTGTTGAGTGCTTGAATAGCTTCCTGTTTTAACGCTGTTTTGAAGGCTAAATTTGCTCCATTGCACAATATGGGTTTGTGAAAATGTGCGAAATAGTGGGTTAAACGCTGTAAAGCTTTCCATTCGAGTATTTGCATGATTGCTAAATGTGAATGCTGTAAAGCTTTCATATCAACGGCTCCGATTACCCAATCACTATTCTTGTTTATTATTGGCGATATCAACCTATCCAACCACTGTTCATTAAACGATACATCGGCATCTATGCAAACAATAACATCTCCTCGTACTTTTTCTAAACCAAATATTAAGGCCTGTTTTTTCCCCTGACTCGCTGGTGGTAAATGCCACAAGTGCAAGTCGTTTTCATTTTCAATCAATTGATCACTGCCATCAGTTGAGTGATCGTTGACAAAAAGCCAAGTGATCTGATGTGATGATTTAAGTTTTTTAATGCACTTCAGTAAATCTGGTAAGTTATTGCTTTCGTTTCGAAAGGGAATAACAACTGAAACATTTATGCTATCACTATCCTTTCGGGTAGGCTTTGGTGAATCACTTTTTAATTTGAAATAAATATGCGCAGCAAACAAAAAATATAGGATGTACCAGAATAAAACCAACATCATGCATGGGCTTTTTTCAACCAACATATCCACCCAACACAAGCTGGAACAAACACATTGATAATCCACAGTACAAATAAAGCGAAGATGACAGAAGGTTCGTCATAGCCTAGCAGAAAACCGAACAAGGAAGCTCCTACTGTTTCTCTGACCAATAATCCACCAAAAAAAGAAAAGGGTATAACACTAATAGACAACCAATAGATAGGAATATAAAGCAAATGCACTGTTGAAAGATGGGTGCCAAACATATAAAATGTTAGAAATAGTTGGGTCGAAAAAATCAGGTATCGGATGAAAGACAAGCTCAACTGTTTGAGTGATTCTAGGGTAACAAATTGGCTAAACCAACCTGGCTTGAACATAATAAATATAATTAGCCCTATTGTAACGGAACAAACAAGCCACCATAAACTAGGTTCAAACATAGATGTTGCTCCAACTATCATTATCATTATTCCGCCAAATAATACCGTAATCAACTTTTGACTCACGTTGGAAATTAATAGTCGTTTGACTAAATTCTGTCTAGTCACAGTTTTTGTAAATGCAAACCTGCCTATAAAACCGCCTGTTTTTAGTGGGAAAAACAAAGAAGTACATATCCCAGACATAACTGCTCTAAAAGCATTGGTTATGGATAAACCATCTTTTTTATTAAGAGTGTGCCATTTTATTATTTCCAATGACCAGTTGAGTATCATGCCAACTATCAAAGCAGGCAGCACCCAACAGTGCACAATGGTCATTGTTGACCACTGTATGGTCATTGCTTTTTCGTAAAACAAAACATACAATCCAATAGCTAAAAAAGCCATGACAAAAAAGACTAATAACAATCTAAATTTGCGAATGCTTGCTATTGCTGTTTTTATTACCATATTTTTATCCCGTGAAAGTTGTTAAAGATAAAATTATCCTTGGGATTGACCCCGGTACTTCTGAAATGGGATATGGTTTAATAGCCATTAAAGGGAAACAAGTGTCTATGATTACCATGGGTATTATACATTTATCCAAAATCAGTGATCATCATTTAAAATTGCAGCGCATCTTTAACAGAGTAGTTTCCTTAATTGATGAATTTCACCCAGATGAATTAGCTATTGAAGCACCTTTTTTCGGGAAAAATGTTCAGAGTATGCTCAAATTAGGAAGAGCACAAGGAGTTGCTATTGCCGCTGCGCTTTCAAGGGAATTACCTATTGCAGAGTATGCACCAAAAAAGATAAAACAATCTATTACAGGCAATGGTAATGCAAGTAAGGAACAAGTGGCTAAAATGTTGCAACAGCTACTCGCGATTAAAGAGCTACCAAAATACTTGGATGCTACCGATGGTTTAGCTGCAGCCTTGTGTCATTACTACCAGAGTAATATGCCGGTATTAAGTGGTGCTAAAGGTTGGGATTCATTTTTAACAGAAAACCCTCATCGCAACGCTACACCAGCAAAAAAGCCTAAGCGTTAATTTTTTGAGCAATTTCAGTTAATTCATCATTTGAAATAACCAGCTTTTCTCTGCTAAAATTAATGTCGCCTACTACATTAAGTGGTACCAAGTGAATATGTGTATGCGGTACTTCAAGTCCTATAACAGCAACACCGATGCGTTTACAAGGTATTTTAGCTTCCACTTTTTTAGCTACTTTTTTCGCAAATATCATTAAGGCCGATAAGGTGTCATCATCTAAGTCAAAAACATAATCATTTTCAACTTTAGGTATTACTAAAGTATGTCCTTTAGCTAAAGGCATAATATCTAAAAAAGCCAAAAACTGTTCGTCTTCGGCTATTTTATGACAAGGTATCTCGCCATTAATAATTTTTGTAAAGATGGTTGCCATTATCTAGAAATTTCTAAAATCTTTACTTTCATAACCCCATTAGGAATCGTTATCTCCACAGAATCATTTAGCTCTTTTCCAAGTAAAGCTTTTCCTATAGGTGAATCCACAGAAATTTTACCGTCTTTCAAATTAGCTTCATTTTCAGCAACGAGCGTATAATTCAATTCTTTTTTGAGTCCTTCATGTAATATTCGAACTTTAGACAAGATGTAGACTTTTGATGTATCTACCTGAGATTCATCAATGAGTCTTGCATTACCAACAATCACTTCCATTTTAGAAATGCGTGCTTCTAACAATCCTTGTGCTTCTTTAGCTGCGTCATATTCAGCGTTTTCAGACAAATCTCCTTTATCTCTTGCTTCAGCTATTTGCTGCGTTATACTGGGTCTTTCTACTGACTTAAGCTGATACAATTCATCCTTAAGTCTTTTCAATCCCCCTTCGGTATAATACGTAATTTGTGACATACCTTCTCTTTTTTTAAATGTTCAATCGTCTATAACTTAAAAACATCAAGAGAGCATATGCTCTCTTGATGTTTACACTAAATTACTAAATTTTATATAACTTTTGACTACTGTAAAGAAATGTTTATTCCAATAGTATGCGTACCCGCAAATGGATTGGAATCTCGATAAGAATAATCCAACATGATGTTAGCTCCTGTCAATGGTAATTTTACGGAAGCTCCAGCACCAAGACCTGTAAAGGCAGAAGCACTTGTAGCATCAATTACAGTGCTACGCTCCAAGGTATAACCTCCACGTAAGAAAAACTTATCTTTTAAGCCATATTCCCCACCAAAGTTAAATTGATCTCGAGAAAATGAATTTGATATAAAAGCTGCATGAGTAGTTAATGTGTGGTTTTCACCGAATTTAAAATCATAAGATCCACCAATTCCCATTAAAGCAGGGATTTCGTATGACTCAGATGTTTGCCTAAGAATCATTTGATCTTCCGTTGATATTACTTCACTTTCAATAAACAAACCATCTCCTTCAAATTGCATTGGAGGACCAAAGTTTTTTAAGGTGATACCAAATTTGAATTGGTCATCAGCACCCGTAACATATTTAATACCTGCATCAAAAGCAACCCCTGATGCACTAACATTAGCTATACTTTCTGATAAAACTCTTACCGTTATTCCACCATAGATACTATTGGAGAAAATACGAGCATAAGACAAAGCAAAACTTGAAGCTCTTGGGCTAAAATTACCAACACCACCTTCTGGCAACTCGGTAGTGGTAATGTTTATGTCTCCATAATTAATTAACATCACACTAAGGGCTATAACCGATGCGTCACCAATTTTTTGACCTAATCCTATCGCGTTAATACTTATATCACTTCCTATTAAATAATTGGAATTCGCGTAAGCTATTTCAGTTCTTTTAACATAAGCCAATCCTGCGACATTTAAAAATGCTCCTTCAACACCTTCAACTCCTGCCAAGTTTGCACTCATAAGGCCTGATGATCGGGCCCAAGGGTTAATTAACAACTGAGTACCTGCAGCAGAACCAGATCTATTTTCATTTCCAGCGTTTGCCGATTCAACAAACAACATGAAGATGGAAATCGTGACTATTTTGATACTTATCTTAAACATATCTCTATTTTTAACCAATGAGTATTATAAATTTTGTAAAGCTGGTTTACGCATTACACCAAACCATTTAATAACCTTTTCGCCTACGCCTGGTACAGCTATATGAACGATATAGGTTCCACTTGAAATAGGAATACTTACTTCATTTTTCAAATTCCAATCGATAGATGATAAATCAGAATCTTTGTTAATGGTTTTAACTAAGGTACCATTTGTAGTGAAAATTTTAATAGCAACTATCTCTGGTAAGTTTGAGAATTTAACACGCGTATCTAATTTACCTGTTTCATATGCAGCATATGAATAATAAGGATTAGGCACTATGTTAATTATATCCAATATCTCATTTTTAATCTCATCAGAAGCGTTAGCAACATCAGTTGATCGAATTTGATATGATTCTGGTATTTCAAACAAATATTTAGGGTTCCAATTATTAACACTTGAATCTACATCAGCCAGCTTATGATCTCCATTAGGGATTCGCTGATAAGGACGCGCTAATCTTAAACTAATCCTAACTTCAGAACTTAATAAATCATACACCTTATCAATAATCTTACGGTCGAAGAATGTAGCCTCAGCATCTGGTATTGTAAGACCCTCAGCGTTCTCCCAATGGTACTCTTCATTTAAAGCCATGAAACCTACCCATGAACATGATGACCAAATAGCTTTTCTAATATTATCTTGGGAAGGGTTTGTTCTACTTAGGGCTTTATACGCAAAATCACCTTCATCATAAGCAGGAGCTCCTGACTTTTCTCTTTTTTTGTTTCTAAAAATATAGATGTAATGTTTTCCAGCACCATAATATGGAATTCCTCCATCAGGCTGTCGAACTTGTCCATACAAGGTATTGCTAGGGTTATACAACATATCATTTCCATTATAGCCAATCAATCTAGAATCTTCAGAAAAAGCAATATTAAGCCTATCACCTGTTTCAACATCAACCGCATATCCAGGGAACCAACCCATCCCTGTTGGACTAGTCAAATTCGCATATGATGTTCCTGAATTCCCCATTTTATCAACTGATGGAGCATCACGTGGAGAGCCTTTTTGAACAGAATTACCTTCGCCTGCTTCAAGCACTACACTACGAGTCCAAAAAGATGTATCTGGCGTAATAATGATGTCCACATTTGGGTAATTAATAGTATACGCATCTGCTTCAAATCTAAATTTAGCGTCCCCTTCAGAAACATTAATTGCTCTTGTCGGTCCATCTTTATGTCCAGCTACCATACTAAATGGTGCCCAGCCTCCTTCAATGATGTTTTCATAATCATCATTAGGATCTACATTAGGTATATCTCTATAATTAGCAGTGTCAGCCGTAGCACCCGGAGCAAAACTACCAGACAAAATCCAGTTTTGAGGATTAAATAAACCTTCCCCATCGGTAATAGGTATTAACCATTCATTATCCTTGTCAGCAAAAACCATTTCGCTCTCAAGCATTTTAGCAGACAAGGCATATGAACTATAACCAACACCATTAGGTGGAGTAGGGTCAGAATAAAGCAGTGGAATTTCGTATTGTTTTAAGCTGATAGCTATTCCAAAATCTGGGTAATACAACTCTGACCCCACCAATAATGGCGCTCCAGTAGTGTCAACAAAAAGAGTGTTCCCGTTAAAATCTTTTCTAATGATTTCAAAGACGGCATCATTTAACTCCGTTAATGGATTGGTTCCTGTAATAGAAGGATCAATTACATTTACTTCATATTTACCTGGAGCAACATTTAAAGGGTCAACAATTTGAACCGTAATCGGCCCACCGTTTAGCTCATAGGGTATGGTGTCTAGTCCATTTGGTGAATTAAACATTTTCAACCTAGTTTCATCAGTTATTTTCAAGGTATTAAATTCATTCCCTCGACCTTCAACTCTCGTAATGGCTAGCCCTTCTCCGTAAGCAACTTGAATTTGTTGGTTAGGCTTCAGTTTGTGAGGTATTGCAGATACTGATTGAATAGATCCACCTCGTCCATTTTTTCTACTCGACAAATATTCTACTGCTTGTCCTGTAAATGCAACTGGATCATAATTAGCGTATTGATTAGAGGCATACGCTACCGCTACATAATGATACGTTTTATGGTTTACCAATAGATTATTTCCTTGGGCAAACTGATCTCTTGTTACTCTAATCGTATGTTTTATACCTTCATTTACACCTTCAATCATCAAGTCTGGAACGGGTAATTTCATGTCAGGATCCAATGTGTAATTGATTAATTTAGTAATAGTATCTTTAATATCACATTGAAAAATTAATCTTGCCAATTCAGGATTATCAACATCTGCAATAGAGACACCATCGTACTTTAACTGGTATACTTTGTATCCTTGAAAGATATACGATTTCTGTCTCTCAGTAAGACCCTCATCCGCTGCTTTCGGATCAACTTTAACATAATCTTCGTTGAATTTTATGTTATTGTTGGAAGATTCTGGATTAGAGATGTATATGATTAATTCTTTGTCATATTCTTTAATCGTTAAATCTGGAGCATCTGGTCCTTCTAGTATTTGGAAACAGTTGTCAAACAATTGTTGCGCTTTTTTGTCAGCCACTTTCATTGCTTGCACTGACGCTAAAGCTCCTCCACTGCTAGCTCTCCCGTATACAACACCAACTGTAATGTTGTTTACATCTCCAGCATTTAAGGTAAACGGTCCTGCAGATTGCATAAAACGTCTATCTCCTGGTTGAACACCAGCCGTTACTTCTGTCCAATCAGGTTGTACATTTCCATCTGTACCAAAACCAAGTACATCAGAAGTTCCTGGGAACATAAAATCTGCTTTCTGTCCAGCAGTTCCGTCACTAATTCCATTGCCACCGTAAACCATTTCACTACCATTTTGCCAAATACCTTTTAGGTAATTGTAGTAGTCAAACTGGTTATCTGGCTCACCATTTACACCTTCAATAGCCATATCTCCTCTATTGTAATAGATGAATTTACGCATACCGAAACGTTCGTTATTACCTTCGCCATCACCATACCCAATTCCTAAGCCACCATAAGGTATACCTAAACTATCATAGGCATCTTGGGCATTATCAGTTAAGGGATTATCAAACTCTATATCGGACTTTCTTCTCTGATCTCCTACATACAACTCACCCGTTAGGCTGTCAATAAAATCGCTATCTTGAAAAGGACCTTCAAAAAAATCAATACCAATAGCTGGCGGGTTTTCACCATATCCAACCTGACCATTAGTACCATCTTCATCAAAATTATCTCCATTATAACAAAACCCTAATCCAAGTGTCGCATCACAACCAACAAAATCATCAGCAGCATTACCTAAGTCGGCATCTACCCACTGTCCAAAATATGTATTTGTCAATACTTGTGAACCTTGATTAATAATAACATAATTATAAAAAGTCATGTTATTAACTTCATCTTCAGAAGAGAAAGCAAATGCTTGTGCTCTAATTTCCATACCAATAGGAGAGCCGCCACTTGCATGACTATTTCCTTTGTCATTAAAAACCCAATAAACAGTTGTATCACCAAATAATGGAACAAAACGTTCGTCAGAACGGCATTCAACATTTCCAGTCAAATCGTATCCAGGATAATCTCCATCTTCAGGGTCGTATTCTCCATCTTCACCTGCATCAAAAAACGGAGCGATGTATGTATCTTTACTTGAACTATTACCAGTTGCCGGCCAGTTTAAAATTGTACTAGGAGTTGAGTAAGTACCTTCACGTTGATCTACGGGCACTGCAAAATGAGCACGA
>JBLIDJ010000015.1:0-30323 GCA_047634195.1 Flavobacteriales bacterium | reverse complement strand
ATAGCCTTTCGGAAGATGTTGAGGGTGAAAGGATATGCTATTCATGTAAAACAGCGCAAAGCCTTATGTTTTGAAACTAATTCCATTTGTAATGGGTTTTCTGGTGCATAGTCTAAGTTAATTACTGTACTTTTGTGGCTTTGTTAAATTAATTATACCAGCACTATTCTATCATGAAAGTGGATGTACTACTAGGTCTTCAATGGGGAGACGAAGGAAAAGGAAAAATTGTAGATGTATTAACCCCTAAATACGACGTTATCGCTCGTTTTCAAGGAGGACCTAATGCAGGACACACCTTAGAATTCAATAATATAAAGCACGTTTTACACACAATTCCATCTGGGATTTTTCATACCACCAAAGCCAATCTTATTGGTAATGGTGTAGTGATAGATCCTGTGATTTTCCAAAAGGAAATTGTGGATTTAAATAAAATGGGTGTGGATGTGAAATTGAACCTTTATATTTCAAAAAAGGCTCATTTAATTTTACCAACACATAGACTTCTTGATGCTGCTTCTGAAGCAGAAAAAGGAAACAGTAAAATTGGTTCTACTCTGAAAGGAATAGGACCAACTTACATGGACAAAACGGGTAGAAATGGATTACGTGTAGGTGATATTTTTGAACCAGATTTCGAAACCAAGTATCGTGCATTAGTTGAAAAACATTTGCGTCTACTTAGTTTTTATAATTTCGAATACGACTTAAAATCACTTGAGCCAGCATGGTTTGAAGGAATAGCGTTGTTGAAAGAATTGACCGTTATTGACAGTGAGCAATTTGTCAATAGTTATATGAAAGAAGGTAAATCAGTGTTGGCTGAAGGAGCGCAAGGTTCTTTGTTAGACATTGATTTTGGATCGTATCCATTTGTTACCTCTAGCAACACAGTTGCTGCGGGTGCATGTACGGGTTTAGGTGTTGCCCCAAATAAAATTGGTGAGGTAATAGGTATTTTTAAAGCTTATTGCACACGTGTTGGAAGTGGACCCTTTCCTACAGAACTTCACGAAGAAGATGGTGAAGCTATGCGTAAAGAAGGAAACGAATTTGGAGCTACTACAGGTCGCCCAAGACGTTGTGGTTGGATTGACTTGCCAGCGTTGAGGTATGCTATCATGATCAACGGTGTGACACAGTTGTGTATGACCAAAGGAGATGTGTTAAGCATTTTTGATACCATCAAGGTGTGTACACACTACAACTACAGAGGTGAAGTAATCGATTACATGCCATACAGCATCAATGAAGATGCGGTAGAGCCTATATTTGATGAATTGCCAGGTTGGAAAACTGATTTAACTGGAATGACTCTAGAAAGTGAATTGCCTAAAGAATTGATAAACTATATCGAATATCTTGAGAAAGCACTAGAAACTCCTATCACTATTGTTTCTGTTGGTCCTAACAGATCACAAACCATGACAAGAGCCAATGTATTGGCTTAATCTTTAATGAACGTTCGCGTGAATCGCGTATTCCCTACATATCTATTTATAATCATGGCTGTTTTGCTTTTTGCAGAACAGCCATGTTTTGCTCAAAGCAAACGGACAATCACCTTGGTCAATGCCGATGTGGGTACTCCTGCGACTAGGGCTACCAAAAATGTTACGCGCCTTATTGGTAACGTTAAGTTTGAATTGGATGGAGCGGTGATGTATTGCGACAGTGCTTTTTTGAATGACAAAGAAAGTTTCCTCGAAGCTTTTAGTAATGTGAAGATTGTTCAAGGAAAAGTAACTATCACAAGCGACAAGCTAACATACAACGGCAACGATAAAATTGCCAAATTACGATCAAACATTGTATTGGTAAAAGAGGATAAAACCTTAACCACCAATTTTCTTGATTACAATATCAGCACCAAAATTGCCTACTACTATAACGGAGGTAAACTGGTTTCTACCGAAAACAACAACACTCTCACCAGTACTAAAGGATACTATTACGACCTTACAGAAACGGTCTTGTTTCTTGATTCGGTTGACTTAGTAAACCCTGATTACAACATCGTTTCCGATTCCTTAGAATATTACACCCGCACCGAAAAAGTAAGACTATTGGGTAAATCTGTTGTGACCAATGGCAACAACAAGTTGTATAGCAACAGTGGCTGGTACGATACTAAAATGGAAACGTGCTATTTTAATAAGCGCGCAAAAGTGGTTACCGAAGAGCAAATACTGGAAGGAGATAGTATTTATTTCAATCAACTGACGGGCATAGGCAAAGCGTATAAAAACGTGGTGATTACCGATACGGTCAATGATTTTATTGTGCAAGGCGATATTGCCCATTACAACGAGGTGACCAAAGAAATGTTGGTGACAGACAGAATGTTGTTGAGTCAAATAAATGAAGGCGATACCTTGTTTATTTCTGGCGACACTTTACGTAGTAAGATGATGGGGCCTAAGGCCGATAAGCGATTGTTTGCATGTTATAACAATGTGAAATTTTTTAGACCAGACCTACAAGGAAAATGTGACTCTTTGGTCTATTCAGAAATAGATTCGGCCATGTATTTGTTTCAAGACCCGGTACTATGGTCGGAGAAAAGCCAATTGAGTGGCGACACCATGTATTTGTACATGAAGGACAAAAAAATTGATCGATTGTTTGTACCAACCAATGCTTTTATTGTTTCGCAAGAAGACAGTGTATCTTTTAATCAAATAAAAGGAAGAATGCTGACAGGCTTCTTCAAGGAGAACAGGATGGACAGCATGATCATCACTGGAAATGGTGAAACCATCTACTATGCTTTTGAAGAGAAAGTAGACTCCAATCAAGTAATAATCAAAAATCTTATTGGTGTAAACAAAGCAGAGTGTACCAATATTGCCGTTTCATTTAGAGCAGGGAATATAAGTGCGGTAAGCTTTTTGGTGAAACCACATGCAGTGATGTATCCGATAGGGGAAGTAGACAAAAAAGAATTGCTGTTCAAAAACTTTACGTGGCAAATAGACAAACGCCCGAAAGACAAAAAATCAATCATTCAAGATTGATTTTTAAGGATAAATTTTGAATGTTGAATGTTGAATTTTGAATTGTGAATGTTGAAAGATTAATGTTGAATGTTTAATTGTGAATGTTTAATTGTGAATGTTGAATGTCTCAAGTCTAACCTCTCAACCAGCTTAAACAAACCTCACGTGCCAACTGTTTCTAATTGGCTTTTTCCAACTCGTTTTCCAATCACCAATGGTATTCACCAAGTTGTCATACACCAGGGTGTCCAAGGTTATTTCTTTGTTGTCAATGAGTTCAGGAAGGTCTTGAATCGATTTTAATAGGGTAGTATTGTTTACCTCTGCAGCCATGATCATTCTGTTGGTGAAGCTTAGCTTAAACTGACTTTCTAGTTGCAAGATCACCGACATGGAGGCATCAATAGAGCAACCACTCGCAGCCGCTTGTTTTTCATCAACCCCAATAACAACAAACAGTTGGTCAATAATCTCAGAGCTCGCATTCAATTTAGCACCGTGTGCGGCCCATTTGCTCGTGAATTCTTCGAGCAATAGATTTGCAGTACTTACTTCAGCATCTGTTAAAAATCGGTCGGCTTGGTAAATCCAAACACGACTATGGTCGGGTAGGTCAGTTAATTTCATTATAGTTCGTTGGCTTGAGCAATCAGTTCAGCAAGATCAAGTACTTCTATTTCTTGTTCTTTATTAAAGTGTTTTACGCCATCAGTCATCATGGTGTTGCAAAAAGGACAACCGGTAGCAATTACTTGCGGTTTTACTTCCAATGCATCTTCGGTACGTTCAATGTTTACTTCTTTATTGCCTTTTTCAGCTTCTTTAAACATTTGAGCACCACCAGCACCACAGCACAATCCTTTGGTGCGGCATCTTTTCATTTCAACTAACTCAGCGTCTAACTTCTGAATCAATTCTCTGGGAGCTTCAAACACATTGTTTGCTCGACCCAAATAACATGGATCATGAAAAGTAATCCGTTTGCCTTTGAATGCTTCACCACCTTGGATGGTCAGTCTACCTTCTTCAATCAACGATTGAATAAGTTGGGTATGGTGCACCACATCGTACACACCGCCCAATTCAGGATATTCGTTTTTAAGCGTGTTGAAACAATGAGGGCAAGCCGTTACAATCTTTTTTATTTCATACCCATTAAGCACTGCAATGTTTTGCATGGCTTGCATTTGAAACAAAAACTCGTTGCCAGCACGTTTGGCAGGATCACCCGTACAGGTTTCTTCTGCTCCCAATACGGCAAACTTTACATTTGCTGCATGCAATATTTTAACCAATGCTTTGGTTATTTTTTTAGCTCTGTCGTCAAAACTTCCGGCACAACCAACCCAAAACAATACTTCGGGTGCTTCTCCTTGAGAGATTAATTCGGCTACGGTAGGTACTTTTATCATTTCCATAAAAGGATAATTCTATTTAAATATATTTTTAAGCTTCTTCAGCCCATTTTAATCTGTCTGCTTGTGAAAATGCCCATGGAGCACCATTGTTTTCAATGTTGGTAAACATGGTATTCAACTCACTTGGCGATTTTGATTCTTCCATTACCAAATAACGGCGCATGTCCATGATGATCGTTAATGGATCAATGTTGATAGGACAAGCTTCTACACAAGCGTTGCAACTCGTGCAAGCCCATAATTCTTCTTCTAAAATGTAGTCACCCAATAACGATTTGCCATCTACATGGTCTTTTCCGTTTTTGTCAATTCCTTTTCCTACTTCGTCAAGACGGTCTCTGGTGTCCATCATTATTTTTCGCGGAGAAAGTAATTTACCCGTTTGGTTGGCTGGACATTCGGAAGAACAACGGCCACATTCGGTACAAGAATAAGCATCCATCAAACTTTTCCAAGTAAGATCAGTGACATCTTTTGCGCCAAATTTTTCGGGTACCGCACCTTCTTCTGCTGGAGGAGGTGTTGCATAAGGATCGGCTTCTGGGTCAAACATCAGCTTGACTTCGTTGGTCACCGATTCCATGTTTGTAAACTTACCTTTTGGATTCAGGTTGGATAAATACGTGTTTGGAAAAGCTAATATGATGTGAAAATGCTTGGAGTAAGGTAGGTAATTCAGGAAAGCAAAAATACCTACAATGTGAAACCACCATAATCCACGTTCGAACAGGAAGATGGTATCCATGTCGAAATTCTGTAAAAAAGGAACTAAATATTGACTTACTGGAAAACTTCCAGCAACGATGTAATGATCGACACCATTCATTTGTAATACCTCATCGGCGGCATTCATTCCTAAGAAAGCTCCCATCAATAATACTTCTACAATAAGAATGATGTTGGCATCAGACTTTGGCCATTTGGTCATTTCCTTATAGTGAAAACGAGCAATCCGAAGGATGTTCCGTCTTATTAAAAAGATCACACAAGAAACCAATACTCCTAAAGCCAGCCATTCAAATGAAGCGATGAGTACATTGTATACAGGGCCAAGAAATGCGAATATGCGATGCGTTCCAAATATTCCGTCAATTACTATTTCTAATACCTCAATGTTGATGATAACAAAACCAAGGTACACGACAAAATGTAAGATCCCAGGAATGGGTCTTACGACCATCTTTGTTTGCCCAAAAGCAACTTTTAGCATGGTTTTTATTCGCTCTCCTTTTCGGTCAGAACGATCTTCCTTTTTACCTAACCTAATGTTACGAATGATGGTTTTTACGTTTTTAGCGAATAGACCTATTCCAACAACTAGGACTAATATAAAGATGTAGTTAGCAATCCCCATTTATTTTTTCTTTAATAATTTATCAACCTTACGCTCTTGTTCTCTTGTCATAACAGAACCTTTGTTGCGTACTCCAAAAACAGAAAAGTGTACGTACCTGTTTGGATGTACACGCATATCTTCCAATAAATACTCCAGATTTTTTGTCGCTTCTAGCATGTTTACATAAAGCGAATCGTCATTAATCATTCTTCCAACAGTCCCACTTCCTTCATTTACTTTGATCATGATTTGCGATACATCGGTCATGGCTTTTTCTGCGCTGTTGATAGCTTGTGTTAAATTTGACGCGGCTAAAGAATCACTAATAGTTTTAATATTGCCAATGGCAACATCTATTTTGGAAGAATTGGTCTCTAGCATTTTCGTGAATTTCTCGATTTGTTTGATCGTTTTAGAGACACTTTGGCTTTGTTTGGCAACTAAAGAGTCGACACCTGCAGATGCTCTTTCTAAACTTTTAAACGCATTTTTAATACTCACTACCCCTTCACTTAAATCTTTTTGTGCGTCTTTGTTAAACACTGACTGAACTACCTGAATAGCATTGTCGACAGAAGAAATAAGATTTTCTGCTTTACGCTTCAAGGGTGCTAACTCTTTGTTAACAGATTCTTTTAAACCTGCTTCCAACTGACCGTTTAGTGTGTCTCCAGGAATAACGAACGCAAGTGAATCGCCTAACATAAGATCAACCGCTTTAGAGCCTAGAAAGTCACTACTGATAATAACGGCTTTGGAATCTTTTGGGATTTTTAAATTAGATTCGGAAACAACAATTGTTACCAGTAGTTGTTGTTGATTGCTAGCTGGGATTTGAATGTTTTTTACCATTCCAATTTGAAAGCCATTGAGGGTGACAGGATTCCCTTTTTCCAATCCATCAATGTTGTTGTAAACAGCGTAGTAATTACTTTGAGTGTCGAATATATCGGCTCCCTTCAGGTAATTTATGCCATAAATAGCAACTGCAATTGTTAATAATACAATCAACCCTATGCTAAACTCTTTAGATATTTTCAAGGTATTATTTGTTTTGTTTAATTAAGTTGACCGCTTCTTTTACGGATATTCTTTTGTTATTTAGAAAAGCAACCACAAACGCTTCTTTATATCCAGCAGTTTTCACTTCTTTCAATATGTTTTTCACAGCGTGATAGTCATTTGTTGAGCCGTAAGTATATTTAAACCAGCCATTATCTTCGTAAAAATCAATTTTTTTAAGGCCTCTAAAGTTATCAATCTGCTTCGCTACTTTCTGCTTCGAAGATAAGAATTGAACTTTGAAATTTACGTTATTTTCCAATTTGTTTTTATCCTCAATACTGGTGTTAACTTTAGCATTCAAGCCTTCTATTTTTTCTTTATAAGATTTAAACGCTCTGAAAAGAGCAGATGCCATATAGTCTTTCCCAGTTTCGCTATTCAAAAAGTTTTCTTCTTTTTTATTGGTCAAAAAGCCTAACTCAACCAGTACACTAGGCATAGTGGTGTAGGATATCACCCAAAACCCTGCTTGCTTTACACCTCGGTCGTGCCTTGATACTCGATCTCTAAACTGATCTTGAATTTCTTTAGATAAAAGTAAACTCTGATCTAAGTATGCATTTTGTTTCATCATAAGTGCAATCATAGACTCAGGAGACTTAGGGTCGAATCCTTCATAATGTTTCTGGTAATCTTTTTCAAGAAACATGACTGAATTTTCATTCTGTGCTACGCGTAAATTATCTTCCGATTTATGCAGCCCCATCACAAAAGTTTCAGAACCATGTACTTCTGGCTTAGGTTGGTAAGAGTTACAGTGAATAGAAATAAACAAATCAGCTTTGGCATCATTGGCTATTTTAGGTCTCTCATGAAGGTCAACAGCAACATCGGTTTTTCGGGTGTACACTATTTTTATTTCGGGAAACTGCTCTTCTATATATGCACCAAGCATAAGGGTAACATCTAAGGTGATGTCTTTTTCAGTAACTTTTTTTGTGCCTGTACCTAAGTTCCCCGGGTCGCTTCCGCCATGTCCTGCATCGAGAACAATGGTGTTTATCTTTCCTAGTGATTGTGCATGTGTATTATTTACGCAACATACCACAAAGCTTATGATAAGCGTTATGGGGAACATCACTTTGTTAATGTTAAGAAAAGAAGGGTAAAAATTCCTGTTTTTCATATAGCTTTTATACTTAGTTTTGCAGCTTGTAATCACCGCTGTTGTAGGCAAAAATATAACAATAAATTGCGTCAAAGAATTAAAAAACAGTTAGTTGTTAGCTGTGTGATGTTAATAATTCACACCTTTTATTCTATGCCGTTGTTTGCCATCCAGCAAACACCTACTATTTCTGATAGTAGTTCTGTTGATTCAGTGGATTCTACGATAACAAAAGTCAAGCCAAAACCTGCATACAAAAGTCCTTTAGAAGAAATAGTGTACACCGATGCTGATAGCATTATCACGTATTCTATGGATTTAAAAACCATGTTTTTGATTGGAAAAGCGGTCATTGAATATGGCGACATAAAATTGGAAGCTGCTTATATAGAATACGACCAGCAAGGTAATGAGGTGTTTGCCAAAGGCCTACCAGATAGTACAGGCAAACTTATTGGTAAACCTGTTTTTACGGAAGGATCACAAAAGTTTGATGCGGAAACCATTCGGTATAATTTTAAAACTAAAAAAGGATACATAGAGAATATTCAAACCAAAATGAATAATGATGGTTTTATTGCTGGCGTAAAAGTGAAAAAAGATTCCAGTGATATCATGTATATTAAGCAAGGAGATTTTTGTCCCTGCACAGACAAAGATGCCTATACGAATATTAGGGTAAGGAAAATAAAAATTATTCCTGACGATAAAATAGTAACAGGTCCAGGTTATCTAAGAATTGGAGTAATACCAACACCCTTGGCTTTTCCTTTCGGCTTTTTCCCAAACAAAAAAGGGGAAGCTGCCGGGGTTATTATTCCTACTTATGGAGAATCTGATCAGCTTGGATTTTTCCTTCAAAATGGAGGGTATTACTTACCCATAAATGATCATTGGGACACCCAATTGACGGGTGATATCTACACCAATGGAAGTTACACTTTGCGTGATTTTACGCGATACAAAAAACGATACCGTTACACAGGGAATTTCAATTTAACGAGATCTGTTGTTAAAATTGGTGAACCCGAATTATCCACATTTACTGAAAACAACTCCTTTTTTGTGAAATGGACGCACAGTCAAGACGCTAAAGCTAAACCCAATAGTAGGTTTACTGCCAATGTAAATGCAGGTTCTACCAATAGTTTTACGAACAACATTAATAGTTCTACCAACGACTTTTTGAAAAATACCTTTAAGTCGAATGTTATTTATTCTAGAAGTTTTCCTTCTAAGCCATTCAACGTAAGTATAAGTGCAAATCACAATCAAAACAATAGAACTAAGTCGTTTGATATAACCTTGCCTCAACTTACTTTTAATATGTCTCGGGTTTATCTTCCGCTGGGATTTCTTAGAAAAGAAGAAGCAGGATCTCAGAAATGGTATGAGAAAATAGGGATTACCTATTCCGCCAACTTTCAAAATAGATTGAGTACTACATCAGATGATCTAAGATTGAACAACATGAACAATCTAGAAAAACAATTTAGAAACGGCGTTAGCCATCAAACAGCTGCTTCTACGTCATTAAAAGCATGGCACTTCACCGTCAATCCAAGGGTCTCGTACAACGAAAAATGGTATTTTAAAACATTGGATAAATCGTTTGATAACGAAACCCAAACCGTGAAGGAAGATACGATAAACGGATTTGCGAGAACAGGTGACTTTAATTTTAGCACTTCGTTAACGACCAACGTGTTTGGGATGTATAATTTTAAAGGTGAAAAATTAAAAGCAATTAGGCACCTTATTTCGCCTTCGGTTAGCTTTGGGTTTACTCCTGAAACGCAACGTAGCAAATATGGATTTGTCGGTCAAGATGGAGCGTATGGTAGCTATAACCCATACAGTATAGGAGCTTATACAGCAGGAGATGTGCGAGAGTCGGGGAATATTAACCTAAGACTTAGCAATACCTTGGAAGCTAAAGTTGCAAGTAATCAAGATTCCACCTCTTCTTTCAAAAAAATACCGCTTATTGAAGCGTTTAATATTGGAAGTAGTTACAATATGTTTGCTGATTCAATGAAATGGTCTTCCATTAATTTAGATGCCAGAACAAGGTTGTTTAAAATCATAGACTTAACCAGTAGCGCAACACTTAATCCTTATGCACACGATTCTTTAGGAAATTTTTACGATAAAGCACAATACGACATCAATAATAAATTGGGTACGATTACTAGTGGTCGTTTGGCTGTGTCGTTGCGACTGAAAAGTAAAAAGCAAGGTTCTTTGGGGAGAAAACGAATGGACAACGGAAAAAAAGAACCCATTTTTGATGACTTTTCTGTTCCTTGGAATTTCAGTATGGGCTATAATGTTAATTATAGGAAGCAGTTTGTTGAAGATGAAGACGATATGAATGTAACGCAAGCGTTGTCTTTTAATGGTGATTTTAGTCTTTTCAAAACCATGCGATTTGGGTTTAATTCAGGGTATGATTTTGAAGAAAAAGAATTAACCTACACTACCTTAAATTTATATTGGGACATGAATTGTTGGGAAGGGACGTTCAGTTATATCCCTTTTGGAACAAGGAAAAGTTATTCCATACAGCTTAATATTAAGTCTGCCATCATGAGTGATTTGAAATTGAAACGTCAACAAAATTTAGATCCAGATAGTGATTTATTATTTTAATTAAAGAAACTTCATTTCTTTGTAGCGTCACCTTAGATTAATCATTCTCAATCATTTTTGTTACACATTGACATGAAAAAAATCATCAACATTTCTGGAGCACCCGCTCCCATAGCGCCCTACAATCAAGCAATACTGCACAACGATGTGTTGTATATTTCTGGACAAATAGCCATTAACCCTGCAACGGGCAATATTGTGGACGAAAATATTTCGGTAGAGACGCATCAAGTAATGAAAAACATTGGTGCATTGCTTCGTGAAGTAAATTGGGATTATAACAATGTTTTGAAGTGTAGTATTTTTATTAAAGACATGAATCAGTTTGCAGAGATTAACGAAGTATACGCAAGCTATTTCACGGCAAATTTCCCTGCGCGCGAATGTGTACAAGTAAGTTGTTTGCCAAAAAATGTTTCGGTGGAAATTTCAGTCATAGCAGGGAAATAATATCCCTGCTGTAAAGTCAGATTGCTGATGTAGTTAAGAGCGTTTTTTCCATGCTTCAAAAAAGGCATTGGTGTTATTAGGCGTTAGTAACACTTTCTGAAAATAAACTCCTGCTTCATTCGGTATTTTTAAATAAAGGGCAACATTCTGCCTAAGAACTTGTATGGTGATTGCCTCATCTTTGAAATAGTTAAACCATTCGTTGCAATCTTTTTTGAGTGAAATATTGTTCACTCTTGTAATCAGATCTCCGACAACAAGCCCAGCTTTGTCGGCAATTGAATTTGGATACAAGGCCACTACTCGTGCATGTTCTCCTTCTGGCATGAACTTAAATCCAAATTTTGTTTCACAGGTTTCTAATGGCGTGAGTGATAAATCTACACCTACTTTAGACAAGTACTCGGTTATTAAAGGCATCAAATCTTCTTTGCCATAAACAGCTTTTTCTAATAGGTTTAATCCTTCTTTTCCTCCAAATTTCTCTGCCAAAGATTTTAAATCATCTTCTGTATATCCACGAGATTTAGATGTTTTGTAAAGTTCTCGCATGATGTCATCTAGTGATTGCTTGTTGTTGGAATGAATAATAATGTGAATATCCAATAGTAATGCAACCATCGCTCCTTCGGTGTAGATAGACGTTTTTCTGTCTGGAGCGCCAGCTTGGTATCCATCTAACCAGGTGTCGTAGGAAGATTCGGCAACAGAATAATTGAACCGGCCAAAGTTGTGCAGGTGTTTGGTGATAAGCATTGCCAAGACATTCAAATAGGTTTCGTTTGTCCAAACATCAGAACGCCATAAGATCAAATCGCCATAATAGGTGGTAAACCCTTCGGTGACATATCCTAATTTTGTGTAATTCTCAGCACTGTAGTTGTATGGGTGCATTTCGGTAGGACGAATGGCTTTTACGTTCCAGCTGTGAAATAATTCGTGAGAACTGATGCCTAATAAACTGTGATGAGTGTCTTTAATGTTTAGGCTGTAACTAGGGCCTAGATAAATAACCGTGTTGTTGGTGTGCTCAACTCCATGAAACGCACTGTAAGGCACCACATGAAACAAAAAGTGATAATTGTCTTTAAAGGCAAATTCTCCGAATAAGTTAAATTGTACTGAAATAAATTTTTTGAAATCTGATTCTAGCTGCTCATAGTTAGGTTTGCATATGCCATGAAACCACAAATGAATCATTGCTCCATTAGATTCAAATTGAGCTTTTTGCATTTGATTGCCATAAATAAAAGGGCTATCCAACAACTCATGTATGTTATTGGCTAATAAATCACCTTTTTCATTTTTATCCAATCCAACAGCCAATGACCAATCTTTTCCATAGTCTGGCAAAGAAAGCGAACAAGGAATATCCATGCTGTCAATGTCGTAAATCAAGCAATTCACGGGGTTCACATAAATCTGGTATTCATCTATATAAGTGCTTCCTGCGTTTAACTCTGCGGAGAAGTATTCGTATTGGATAATAATTTCATTTTCGTTTTCACACGTTATTTCCCAAGCATCTTTACTGGTTTTTAAGTGTTCTAGGCATTCTCCTTTTCCATTAACCACCTTAAAAGAACGCACGTTTTTGGCGAAATTTCCAAGCTCGTATCTCCCAGGTCTCCAGCTTGGAAGTTGCACTACCAAAAGATTTTTGTTGATTGTTGGGAAAGTAACGGCAATAGAAAGCCAATGATTACTCAGTTGGTTTGCGGATAGTTGGTAATGAATCATATGAAAAAAAGAAATTCAGGTTGAAATCAATTAATGAGCATTGTTAGTACATAGGTACACAAAAAAACTGTACTTTTTTCATACATTCGCACTTGAAATAAAAGACCTCTAAAACATAGATTATGAATTACGATGTTATTGTTTTGGGCACTGGCCCAGGCGGATATGTAACAGCTATTAGAGCTTCACAGCTTGGATTGAAAACAGCCGTTATTGAAAAAGAATCGTTAGGTGGAATTTGCCTTAACTGGGGGTGTATTCCTACCAAAGCATTGCTTAAAAGTGCAAACGTATTTGAATACCTGCAACATGCAAGTGAGTACGGAATTAAGGTTGAAGGAGGCGAAGCCGATTTTAACGCGATGATTAAACGTAGTCGTGGAGTTGCTGAAGGAATGAGCAACGGTATTGAGTTCTTAATGAAAAAGAACAAAATTGACGTGATCAGTGGTTTTGGTAAAGTGATACCAGGCAAAAAAGTGAGCGTTACAGATGAAGCGGGTAAAACAACGGAATACAGTGCAAGTAATATTATTATTGCTACAGGTGCTCGTTCACGTCAATTGCCAAACTTGCCACAAGATGGTAAAAAAGTAATAGGATATAGAGAAGCGATGACCTTACCAGAACAACCTAAAAAGATTGTTGTGGTAGGTTCTGGAGCCATAGGAGTTGAGTTTGCCTATTTCTACAAAGCGATTGGTACAGAAGTGACCATAGTTGAGTTTATGCCAAACGTAGTGCCTGTTGAAGATGAAGATGTTTCAAAACAATTGGAGCGTTCGTTGAAAAAACAAGGTATTAAGATTATGACTAATGCTTCAGTAGAAAAAGTAGATATTTCTGGTACTGGTTGTAAAGCAACCGTGAAAACCAAAAAAGGCGAAGAAATTATCGAGTGTGATATCGTCCTTTCTGCTGCTGGTATTGAAGCAAATATTGACGGAATAGGCTTAGAAGATGTTGGTATTGTTACCGATAAAGGTAAGATTTTAGTAAATGATTTCTACCAAACTAACATTCCTGGATACTTTGCCATTGGCGATTGTGTTCCTGGACAAGCGTTAGCTCACGTTGCTTCTGCCGAAGGGATTACGTGTGTTGAGAAAATTGCTGGTCACAGCCCAGAACCAATTGACTATAACAACATTCCTGGGTGTACTTACTGTTCTCCTGAAGTTGCTTCGGTAGGTTATACCGAAAAAGCGGCTAAAGAAGCCGGTTACGATATTAAAGTTGGTAAATTCCCTTTCTCTGCATCTGGTAAAGCAAGTGCTTCTGGAGCAAAAGATGGGTTTGTAAAACTGATTTTTGATGCTAAATACGGTGAGTTATTAGGTGGTCATATGATTGGTGCTAACGTAACCGAAATGATTGCTGAAATTGTAGCCATACGTAAATTGGAGACAACTGGTCACGAATTAATTAAAACCATACATCCTCACCCAACCATGAGCGAGGCAATAATGGAAGCTGCCGCTGCTGCCTATGGCGAAGTGATACATATGTAAGGTTAAAATCCATTAGATACAACAAAGCCCGATCAAATTGATCGGGCTTTGTGCGTTTCATAAACGTTTGTGCGTTTATTGAAGTCTTACATTTAGTTATGCAAATAAGGGATAAGCAGCCATAAGCTTGTTCACCTCTTTTTTGATGCTTGCTATCTCAGTTTCATTGTCTTTATTCATGATTACTTGATCAATTAAATCAACAATCAATGGAATCGTCTCTGCGGCAACACCACGTGTTGTAATAGCTGCCGTACCTATACGCATACCAGACGTTACAAAAGGAGATTTGTCATCAAACGGGACCATGTTTTTGTTGACCGTAATGTCTGCTTTCACCAAAGTGTTTTCAGCTTCTTTTCCTGTAATGTTTTTGCTCCTTAAATCGATCAGCATCGAGTGATTGATGGTTCCATTTGAAATCACATGATAACCCTTGTCAATAAAACACTGTGCCATGATGGCTGCGTTTTTAATCACTCTTTCACAATAACTTTTATATGTTGGAGACAAAGCTTCGCCAAATGCAACAGCCTTTGAGGCAATAACATGCTCTAATGGTCCTCCTTGTGTGCCAGGAAAAACACCACTGTCAAGCAATGCTGACATTTTTCTTAAAACTCCTTTAGGGTTTTTAAATCCAAAAGGGTTATCAAAATCTTGCCCCATCATAATGATACCACCTCTTGGTCCACGTAATGTTTTGTGCGTAGTAGAGGTTACAATATGACAATGAGGAAGAGGGTCGTTTAAAAGACCTGCTGCAATGAGTCCAGCTGGGTGAGAAATATCGGCTAATAATAAAGCGCCTATTTTATCGGCAATAGCTCTTAGTCTTACATAATCCCAATCGCGAGAGTATGCTGATGCGCCACAGATCATTAATTTTGGTTTTTCCAACAAAGCCGTTTCTTCTACCTTATTGTAGTCAATCATTCCTGTTTCTTTTTCTACTCCGTAGAAAGAAGGTTTGTATAATTTACCTGAGAAATTGACAGAAGATCCATGGGTTAGATGACCACCATGAGAAAGGTCGAAACCGAGAATTTTATCGCCAGGGTTAAGTATCGCTAGCATAACAGCTGCATTGGCCTGTGCTCCTGAGTGTGGTTGTACATTTGCCCAGCAGGCGCCAAACAATTCTTTTAAACGATCAATGGCTAGTTGTTCAACTTTGTCAACGACTTCACAACCACCATAATACCTTTTATTAGGCAATCCTTCAGCATACTTATTGGTTAGTACAGAACCCATTGCTTCCATCACTTGTTCGCTCGCAAAGTTTTCTGAAGCAATCAATTCTATTCCATTAATCTGTCTGTGCTTTTCTTCTTCAATGAGATTGAATATGGTGGTGTCTCTAGTCATAGTTTTAATTGTTGATGCACGCAAAAATATGAAAATGATTAGGTGAAAGTTATTGTTGCAATAACTTAATTATGATTTAGCTTGAACTGGTATTATTGGTGTGCTCTGTATTCGGGGTTTTTTTCTGGATTTGCTGTGTCAATAATAATACGATGGTTGGTAGAGGTGATTGCAGAAAACCCATTAGCTCTCTTGATAGGAGATATCCTTTTGGGTAGCCAACAAAGGCGAAACCAAAGAGGAGTAAAGCGGCAGAAAATACGAGTAAATATGTTTTAAGTATGGGTGTTTTAATCGATAACTTTTTGAACAAAAAGTATCCTACAAAATAGTTACAGACTGTAAAGAAGCCTGTAAATAGCCACTTACTCCAATACAATTGTTGGAAATCAAAATTATTTAAGAAATCAAAGAATGAATGAGTATAACTGAATGAACGACTATGTTCAACAAAATCTAATTGGTAATTCCAGTTGACAAAAATAAAATCCCGGGCGAGTCCAAGTGCAATAAAAAGGATGGTTGCGATTAGAAAAGGTAGCCATGTATTATTTTTCATGGTCTGAATGTTTAGTCTGCTTGATAAACCAATACCAGAGTAATAAAATGATGCCGTAAACAAAAATTGAAAAAGTGTAATTGTGATTAAAATCTAAGTAGTTATAATCTATTTTCACAATAATTGTTAGGATGGATATTCTCACCACATTAGCAAGGTGAATGCAAATAATCCCAAGGGGAATAAACCATAGCTTTTTAGAAAGCGTTGCAGGATATGCCAATATAAAGGTACAGAAAACAGCAAATAGGGTAAGACCATTACAAGGATCACCAACCCACAAACCATGGGTTCCATCAATACCAATGGTTCTTATGGGCTCGTTTTCAACAGACCGAGGAATTAAATCATAGCCTAGTGTGTTTAAAACGGATGAAGCAATGTCAATCAGGTTATCAACGACTAATCTGTCTATTCGTGTGTTGGGTAAAATCCATGATTGATACAGTAGCGCCCATGCTAAATAAAATATGCCTGCTCTTATTAAAAAAGCAAGCATAGCAGAATTAGCATTTTTTTGGTATGATATTACATCACGAAAGGTCAAGAATCCTTATTTTTCTTATCATATAAAAACTTCACTCCCATAGCAATACCAGCAGCAGCTAAAAAACCAACACCTCCGTCAATAGGAATACACGGTGGTGGCCAACAAGGTGCTGAGGAGCCTGAACCAGGTGGTTGAGCATA
The DNA here is from genome assembly GCA_047634195.1 of Flavobacteriales bacterium. Lineage (GTDB taxonomy): Bacteria > Bacteroidota > Bacteroidia > Flavobacteriales_D > Luteibaculaceae > JBLIDJ01. The sequence goes on along the minus strand of JBLIDJ010000015.1, from coordinate 13,424 downwards.
AATAACACTAGAAACAGTTGTTAAAATTAAAACAAGTATGATGTGTTTTGTGTAATTCATAGGGCTTATTATCATCGTAAATCTCCGGTAAAGATAAAAAAGTAGATGATGTGTAGGTTAAATTATTTGCCAAGATGTATTATTTCTGTCAAACTATTAATAATTCTATATTTGCTGCGATACAAAACTGAATAATATTACGTGGAGAAAGGTAAAAGTATAATAGATATTGATGACCTTAGGTTTATCTTAAAAATTGCATCTAAAAATTGGTATTGGTTTGTATTGTTACCCTTGATAGCTGCCGGCATGGCTTATGTTTATACCTATCAACTACCAAGGATATATGCTGCTAAAACTGAGATTTTATTAAAATCTGACGACACCTACGACTATCAGAGCAAAATGCTTGGTGGTGGTGTTGGAGGAGGTTCTGTTTACGCACTATTTGGAGATATTACCAATCAAAAACGAGTGATCAATTCTCATGATCTAATTGGTGATGTAATATCACGATTAGATTTTAATGTTTCTTATTTTATTGAAGGCCGCTTAAAAACCGACGAGATCTACCAAAACACACCTTTCAAAATTGAGATTCGAAGTATTGATAACGCTTTATATGAACAAATTTTTAGGCTTAAAATACTATCTGTTGATTCATTTGAAATCCAGTTTCCTGAAGAAACAGAAAGACTTCCTATTAGGGGTGTTTTTAATGAAATGTTAATTGATAATGACCTTATTGTTTTGGTTTCAAAAGAGGCTCGAATAAGACCTTCTAATGTCAAATCTTTGAGTGAAACAAACTATCTGTTTGTTCCTCACAGCGATGCATATTTAATACGAAAATATAAAAGAATAAAAATCAGCAATGTTAAGTACACCAGTATCTTAGCCTTACAAGTAAGTGATGAAATTCCGAAACGAGCCATTCATTTTCTAGATACGCTATCTAAAGTATATATTCAATATACTCTAAAAAGTAGGATAGAGAAAAATGAAAATACTCGAAAATTCATTAACAAACAAATGGATGATATTTCTATTGTTATCAAAGACATAGAAAGAGAATTGGGTGGGCAAAATATTTTTGGTCAAGAGTCGGATGGAATGCGAGCTGCGTTAATTGAACAATTAACCTTACTTGACGCCTCTGAAGCTGGGATACATAATAAATTACAACAGATAGCTTTATTAGATAGTTTTTTGGTGCATGGAACAGATGAAGTTTTACCAATCATGTATGGTGTAGATGATGATCCATTTATTAATACATGCCTGACACAATTATACGATTACGACGTGAAAAAATATTCTGATAGTTTTGAGAAAACTAACAGCAGCATGTCTTCGGAAAAAATAGAGTACGAGAAAAAACGCATTAAAAAAGAATTACTCTTATATATCGACATCACTAAAAAAAAACTGGCCAGTCAAACTCAGCAAATAAATATCCAGAAAAAGGAGAAAGAAAGGCAATTGAAGCAAATGCCTAAGGATGAAAGGGAGATTTTGAATATTGAACGTAAGCTTCAGATTAACCAAAGTTTATATAATTTCTTAATAGAGCAGCGAGCAAAATTAATTATTGCTCGTGCTGGAATTATTCCTGAATCAAAAGTGATTGAAAAAGGACGATCATTAGGGAAGGTTTCTCCTGATGAAAATAAAATCATGGTCACTTTTGTTGTTGTAGGTGTTTTGATTGCCGCACTCATTGCTGCAATAAGAGTCTTATTTTTTGATAAAATAGAGTCCATTGGTGAATTAAAATCCATGTCTGTGTCACCTGTATTAGGAGGTGTTCCATATACGGATTTACAAAATTTATCAGACCTCGTTGAATCGAGTTATTTGCGTTCGCCAGTGGCAGAATCATTTAGAAGTATTCGAGCAAACATTCAATATTTGAGCCCTGGGAAAGATGCAAAAGTAATCATGATTACATCTTTATACCCTGGTGAAGGGAAGACCTTTTGTTCCGTTAATATTGCAGGTATTTTTGCGCGAGCCAACAAAAAAGTTTTGTTATTGGATTTTGACATGCACAAGCCTAGAGTTCACAAATATTTTGATTATAATAACCAACACGGACTATCCACCTATTTGAGTGAAATGACCAATTACACGGAAAGTATTGTTAAAAGTCGAATACCTAATCTGGATGTGCTTACAGCGGGGCCCGTCCCACCTAATGCTTCTGAGCTCGTGCTAAGTCCTTTGGTAGAGGTGTTACTTAAAGAGCAAAAGAAAGTCTATGATTTTATTGTGATAGATACCCCTCCAGTAATGCTTATTAGTGATACTATGATATTGACCAACCACACAGACGTTAATATTTATGTAATGAACACTAAAAAAGCGACAAGAAGAGGTGCTAAAATATTAAATGAAATAAATGAGAAACACCCCGATAAAAACCATGCCGTAATTCTGAATAATATAAGAGTTAAAAAATTCGGATATTATTATGGGAAGTACCAATATGCTTATGGGGGTTACGGTTATGGTTACGGCTATGGATATGGACAGGAAAACGCTAAAAAATAAAATTTTTTGAAAGAAATTATCATTAAACCAACCCGTCCATGGTGGGACATTGGTTGGAAAGAATTGTGGGCATATAGAGACTTATTGATGTTGTTTGTGAGGCGTGATTTTGTATCGGTTTATAAACAAACCATACTAGGTCCTTTATGGTTTTTAATTCAACCGGTACTTACTACCATTACGTTTACCGTTATTTTTGGTAACATTGCCAAAGTATCTACAGATGGAACACCGTCTTTATTGTTTTATATGGCAGGTATCACTATATGGACTTATTTCTCAGAGTGTTTTACCAAAACGGCTAATTCTTTCACTGCCAATGCAGGTGTTTTTGGGAAGGTTTATTTCCCTAGGCTTATTTCACCATTATCAGTGGTGGTTAGTAATCTTTTTAAACTAGCAATACAATTTGTCTTGTTCATGGCTTTTTGGTGTTATTACAAATGGACAGGCAGTGATGTTCACATGCATGCTACTGCATTGTTATTACCTCTGTATGTGTTGTTGATGGCAGGCATAGGCCTTGGATTAGGGCTGATTATTTCATCTGTCACAACCAAATATAGAGACATGAAATTTTTATTGAGTTTTGGTATTCAGTTGTTTATGTACGCGACCCCTGTTGTTTATCCTATGTCAATATTGGAAGGTACTTACAAGAAGCTCATGTTTTTTAATCCCATTGCTCATATTATGGAAGCGTTTAAATATAGTTTTACTGGTAAAGGAAGTTTTGATATAATGGGCTTAGGCTATGCCGCCATATTTATGATTTTTGTGTTGTTAGTAGGAGTAGTTGTATTTAATAAAGTTGAACGCACATTTATGGATACGGTATAATGAGTAAATATGCGATTGAAATAAACCAAGTAAGCAAACAATATCGCCTGGGCAATGTTGGCTCAAAATCGTTTGGGCAAGATATGCAACGTTGGTGGGCAAAAGTAAAAGGTAAAGAAGATCCTTTTTTAAAACTGGGAGAGACCAACGATAGGTCCAAATCGGGAATATCCGATTTTGTATGGGCATTAAAGGCCATCGACTTTAAAGTGCCTCAAGGTGAGGTATTAGGAATTATAGGCAAAAACGGCGCAGGAAAATCTACTTTGCTGAAATTATTAAGTAGGGTTACAGCACCTACTACAGGAAGTATTGTTGCTCGCGGACGTATGGCTAGCTTGCTAGAGGTTGGTACGGGGTTTCATCCCGAATTAACTGGGCGTGAAAACATCTTTTTGAATGGTGCCATCTTGGGGATGACCAAAGTAGAAATAAAAGCTAAACTTGATGAGATTATCGATTTCTCCGGTGTAGAAAGATACATAGATACCCCTGTAAAAAGATATTCTAGTGGTATGTACGTGCGTTTGGCTTTTGCCGTTGCAGCACACCTTGAGCCTGAAATTTTAGTAGTCGATGAGGTGCTAGCAGTTGGAGATGCAGACTTTCAGAAAAAAGCCATTGGCAAGATGAAAGAAGTTAGTGCGGGAGGAGGTAGAACGGTATTATTTGTGAGCCATAATATGACTTCTGTGAAAAATCTGTGTACAGCTGGTATTGTATTAGAAAATGGTCTCCATACTTTTTCTGGAACAGCAGAAGAATCAGTGAATTATTATTTGAGTGGAAATCACACATCATTATGGAGTAGGACTTTTTCTAAAAACGAAGTAGCTAATGAATATGCTTTCATTAAAAAAATACAAATAAAGACTACTGAAGAAGTGTTAACCACACATAGTAGTTTTTCAGTAGGGGTTACATACCAGCAAAAAAAAGTAGGCGATGTAACTATTTGTATGGTGTTTTGTGACGAATACGGACAAAAGTTATTCTCTACGATGAATAATAGTAATAATCCTTTTTACCAAACTCAAAAAACAAATACCGAAGAGGAGTACTATAGTCAATTACACATTCCAGGTGATCTATTGAATAATAAAAAATATTTCATAACACTAATACTCAACGGGCCAGGTTATAATCATGTACATCATCGGTTTTTTGAACAAGCGTTGGTACTTGACGTGTTTGATCATCCTCACCTTAAGGGAGATTTTATGCGGAATTATGATGGATTTGTTCGTCCATCTTTAAATTGGGAAACCCGTGCAAATCATGAATAATAGAAATAAAAACCTTTACTTATTTACGTATGCATACCCATTCGGAGAAGCCGAAAGTTTCCTCGAAAACGAAATACCATTTCTCTCTCAATCATTTTCAAAAGTATATGTAGTGCCTTCGGAAGAAGGAGGCACATTGAGGCGTATGCCCTCAAATTTTGAATTATTGTCTTTCAAAAAAACAAGAGAACTGCCACTTAGAAAATTGTTGATTCAGTCAGGTCTTTTTGCGCTCAAGATTTGGTTGATGAGTGTGTTGAAATCCAAGAATACAAGAGAGCGGAAGTTTTATTTGAAAAATAAAAAAGTACGGTTACTTGACTTACTTTTGGAAGTGCATAATGCCAAGAAAATAGTCAACTATTTGCAAGTTCATGGATTGAAAAAAGCGGATGTTCTCTATACTTATTGGATGCGTGATAATGCAGTTTTATTGAGTTGGGCGAAACAACGGCATTGGATTAGAAATAGGCTTATTACACGAATTCACGGATTTGATTTTCGTTTTGAACAACATCCAAAGGGTTTTTTTCCGTACCGCAATATGGAGCTAAAAGGGTATGATAAAATTGCTGCAGTTTCTGATTATGCTCATGCCTACATGCGTAAGAAATATAGGTTGAGTAACAATAAGATAACAACGTATAGGCTAGGTGTTTCGGGGATAGATACATTTGCTTCGGCTCCAATTGTAGTGAAAAAAGAATATAACTTTGTCAGTTGCTCCTATCTTATTCCACGAAAGCGTGTTGACTGGGTTTTTAAAGCCTTGACAGATTTTGCTCTAAAAAATGAACATATCATAATTCATTGGTACCATATTGGAGAGGGTCAATGTTTCAATGATCTTCAAGCTATGGTTGCAAAAAGGTCGTTAAAAAACCTCCATATCAACTTACTTGGGAATTATAAAAATCAAGACATTAAAAACTTTTATCAAACACATTCTTTCGATGCCTTTTTTCATTGTGCAGATGGAGAAGGAGGTTGCGCAGTGGCTATTCAAGAGGCATTTTCTGCTGGAATTCCTATGATGGGTGTCGCTAATGGAGGCGTGGTAGAAATGGTTAATGAAAACAATAGTATATCGGTGCAAGGTTGCGTTACGGATGATTACACGATACTAACACCTCTTTTAGATAAATTTATTAACTTAAACTTTGCCCAAAAAAACACCTTGAAACATCATGCATTTAAAACGTGGGAAACACGATTTAATGCTGACAACAACTTTTTGAACTTTATCCAACATGAACTACAATAAAATAAGCGTGGTGATTCCTGTGAAAAACAGGTTGAAACTATTGGAGAGAGGATTGTTATCTGTTCTTCATCAAACGATTACAGAATTGGAAGTTATTGTAGTTGATGATGGATCTGATGAAGATCAAAAGCCTAAGAAACTTGCCATAATAAATGATACAAGAGTAGTATGTTTAGAAGCCAAGCAAGGCAATGCGAATACGACAAGAAACAAGGGTGTTGAGTATGCTACAGGAGAATATATTGCTTTTTTGGATTCTGATGATGAATGGAAGCCTAATCATTTGGAAAAGTGTTTAGAAACATTGATGAAAAGTAAAGCAGATCTAGTTTATGGTGGTGCTGAAACAAATAATAAAGATGGATATACTATTTGTTTCGTTTGAAAACCTGAATTCCATTGGGGTAACCCAAAAGTTAGGGACCCAGTTAAAATACATGCAAGAACAAATACTTGGCAAGGCGTCTGGAATAATAATCAATAACGTGTCTTGTGAAGGGGAATTACTTAAAGGTTGGCAGCAAAAAAAATACAAGGTGAAACCATTTGCACGTATTTGGAATAAAAGGTATTTCAGGGCAATAAAACCTTTTTTTGAATTCATAAGTCAAAGAAAATCGAGAGCCTTATGTTTGTTAGCAGCGTTGCAAACAAATAAACCAGATGTGGTTTATTTGAGGTACCCAACTGCCGATTATTATTTATGGAAGTTGTTGAAACAAAACCAACAGATTACCTGGGTGTTTGAGCATAACACCAAAGAATTACCGGAATTATATTTAAATAGGCGTAAATGGCACGACAGTTTGTTTGTTTGGTGGTCGGAACGAATTTTTGGCAGGCTATGTTTAAAACAAGCAGCTGGCGTTGTTGGCGTGACTCATGAGATAGTTAATTACGAATTAACGAGATTAAGGACAAACAAACCCAATTTTGTTATTGGAAATGGCATTGATAACCAGTACATTGTATGCCAGCAAATAACAAAAAAACAGGTGTACGAAGGAGTGTTTTTAATTGGTTCGTATAACGAATGGCATGGTCTTGATTTATTACCAAGATTAATTGAACAAAGTAATAATAGATTTCACATAACTATTGTTGGGGATGTCCCTTTAAATATAAAAATAGATGTTGGAGAAAAAAGCATAACCTATAAAGACAGCGTTCATCTAAATGATTTAAGTGCATTTTTAAAAACGTTTGATTTTGGCATTGGCACCTTGGCTTTGCATAGAAAAAATATGAAAGAGGCTGTTTCATTAAAAACTAGGGACTATTTAAAAAATGGCTTACCTGTATTATTGAATTATTATGATACCGATGTAAATGGTATGGATGGTGTTCTTTTATGGAATAAAAACCCTAATAAAGTAACTGATTTATTACAGTTTTTGGATGAAGAAAAAGAGGTTAATAGTGCTCAGGTTGAGAATAAGATAGGTATGCGAAATAAAATGGAGAAATTAGTTTCCTTTATTAAAACCTTAGATTAAAATATTGAAAATGACTCTATTGCCAAAGTAAACATCTAAATTAAATGGAATTGAAATTAATGCGTAAAATATTGATTGTAGTGGGAACCCGACCCAACTATATGAAAATATCGCAATTTAAAAAGTTGCAAAAAAGCTACCCAAATTGCGATGTCAAAATCATCCATACCGGACAGCACTATGACGAAAAGTTGGCGCAAGTTTTTTTTAAAGAACTAGAAATTTTTCCTGACCATATATTAGACCTAAAAAGTCGTACACCAATTTCTCAAATGGCCGAAATAATGGTTGGTGTAGAAAAGTATATTACGACAGCATTTAAACCCGATATTGTGTTGGTGCCTGGAGACGTGAACTCGTCGGTTGCAGCTGCTTTGGCCGCTAATAAGTTGGAAATTCCGGTAGGACACATAGAGAGTGGATTACGCTCGAATGACCTTACTATGCCCGAAGAGCATAATCGTAAAATCATAGATGAAATAGCCAGTGTTCTTTTTGTTACCGAACCGAGTGGTTTAAGCAATTTAAAAGTGGAAAATAAGCAAGGTGCTATCCACCATGTTGGTAATACGATGATAGACACCATCGTGGCCTTTACAGAACAGATAGATAAATCACCTATATTACAAGAGTTAGAAGTTAAAGAAGGCATGTATGCCATATTGACTCTGCATCGCCCAGCTAATGTCGATAGTAAAGAAGGCTTGCTTAATTTGTTATCTGTAATTTCCCATGTTTGTAAAAAAATAAAAGTAGTATTGAGTATACATCCCAGGACGCAAGAAAAATTTAAAACCTTTGACCTTGAAAATCAATTGAGCCAAATAAAAAACTTAATTGTTTGCCCACCACTTCCTTATTTTAGTTTTCAAAAATTAATTAAAAACTGCCTATTTGTTCTAACAGATAGTGGAGGGATTCAGGAAGAGACGACCTTCTACGGAGTAACTTGTTTAACTTTGCGCGATAATACAGAAAGACCCAGTACTATCATGGAAGGATCGAATGTATTAATTGGTACAAATCCTAAAAATGCCATTATTGAGATAGATAAAATGCTTAATGGTGATGTGAAAAAAGGTGAAAGACCTGCTTTTTGGGACGGACAAAGTACCAATAGAATCCTGAAAATTTTAAGTGAGTTTGAATAATACCCTTCATTTTTTTACTAATGGTTTTCCTTTTGGTAAAGGAGAGCAATTTATTACAGATGAAATACCTTTGCTGGCTAATGCATTTGATGAAATTGTAATTTATGTATCACCATCATTTGGGGCTATTTCTCCACTTAATTATGAGTTACCTCCTAACATTATTGTTAAAAGAGTCGATTTTGACCAATACATTCCAGTAAAAAATAGAGCTTGGAAAGCAGTCTTGTTATTAGCTTATGAGATGTTCCATTCCAAACAAAAAAGTAAGTATCTGTTTCATCTTAAAAAGCATTGGTTTATTGCATTGGAAATAGTTGGGCAAGCCATGCAGTTGAAAGAACAATTTGAGAGCTCACCAACCATATGTTATACCTATTGGTTTGATCATTGGACTAATGTATTGGCAGTTGCCAAAAGGCATTATTTCCCAACCTTGAAGCTGGTAACAAGGGCACATGGTTTTGATTTAGATGCAAGGCAAGTACCCAGAGGATATTATCCTTTTCGAAACCATACCCTTAGTCAGTTAAACAACATAGTGGCAGTTTCTTCTGTTGGTGAAAAACTATTAATACAAGATAATCCGAAATATGCAGGTATAATAACGAGGGAATACCTTGGAGTTAATACATTTGGTGTTTGTAATACCCACCAGAAGAAAGAAGAGGAATTTACCATAGTTTCTTGTTCAGCGCTTATTCCGTTAAAACGGGTTGATAAAATTATTGAAATATTGGATAAGGTTAGGCTGTCTGTTACATGGGTGCATTTTGGTGATGGGCCAGAATATACACACGTAAAAAAACTTGCAAAGCAATTGCCCAGCAATATTCAAGTGGTATGGAAAGGACACGTTTCAAACAACGAAATTTTAAAGTTTTATAAGCATTATTGGGTGGATGCTTTTATTCATTTAAGTAGTTTGGAAGGAATACCTATTGCTTTAATGGAGGCAGCAGCCTTTGGTATTCCTTTGTTTGCAGTTGATACTGGAGGTGTTAAAGAAGTTGTTAATGAGCAAACTGGTGTGTTATTGCAAGAGGAAGATTTATCAATCAACGCAGCTAATTTGTTAACGAAACTTTTGAAAAATAATGCTCAAAATTATGCTTTTCGGGCTGAAATAAGTGCTTATATAAAAAGTATCTTTTATGCTCAAAGTAATCATCAATTATTTATAAATAAATATTTGAAATAATACATGTGTGGAATAGCAGGAGTTTGGCATAAATCAACGGAAGTTAATCAGGCGGACACAACGTTTTTAAAGAAAGCTTTGTATCATCGTGGGCCAGATGTTCAAGCCTTTAAATATTTTAATAATAAAAAGGGTGTTTTGGTGCATACTCGACTTTCAATTATCGATTTAAGTGAGGCCGCCAATCAACCATTTTTATCTGATGATGGTAGATACACTTTGGTATTTAATGGAGAAATATTTAATTACCTAGAACTTAGGGAAGAGTTAAAACAACTCGGAGTAAATTTTGCCACCGAATCAGACACGGAAGTCTTATTAAAGGCCTATCAAAATTGGGGAGAAGCGTGTTTGCATAAATTTAATGGCATGTGGGCTTTTTGTATTTGGGATGAGGAGGAACAAAGCTTATTTCTTGCCAGAGATCGGTTTGGCATTAAACCCTTGTATTTTATTGATGATGATAATTTTTTTGCTTTTGCATCGGAAACGGTAGCGTTTAACGAACTAAGCTTTTTTAAGAAAGAATTTGATGAACAAAACGTCGCTCTTGCATTAGCTGACCCCGATAAATTGGAAGGATTAGGAAAGTGTATCTATCAAAATATTTATCAGTTAATGCCGGGGCATACCTTGAAATTCACTCATGACAAAGGAATTCTCACTAGTCGTTGGTATAACCTGTTTGACCATAAAAGCCCATATAAAGGCACTTATGATGAAGCCTTAACCAAGTTCAAAGATTTGTTTTTTGATGCATGTAAACTCCGCTTGCGCAGTGATGTGCCTACTGCAACAGCGCTGAGTGGTGGGGTTGATTCGTCAGCAGTGTATTGTACTATTCAGGAGATTTTGAAACAAAATGCAATTATCGAACAAGATAGTTCTTTAAGAAAGGCATTTACGGCAGCGTTTAAAGGTATGCCGCAAGACGAATCTGAACTAGCAGCATCTACGGTAAAAGAAAAAGGTGGGCAACATTTTTTATCTGAAGATAACGTTGATGAAGTTGAAAATGACTTAAAACAATCCGTAAAGGCCATAGATACCATATCAGCCATCTCTATCCTATCCTTACAAAATGTTTATGGAGCCATGAAAAAGCAAGGAATAACTGTATCAATGGATGGCCATGGAGCCGATGAGTTGTTGTATGGTTACAGGCATCAGATTAGCCATTTGTTTTATGAAACACTGCGAAAATCAACTTCGAAAAATACTCCCTTGACTCTAGCAAAGGTATTGGGTGGTATGAAAGAGTCAAGTAGCAAGGAAGACTATCTAGGGATGGTTGATGAAAAATTTAATGGGGTAAAAAATTCGATAAGAAATTTTTTAAAAAAGGATGAAGAGCTTAAGGATAATATGCAATTAAAGTACGGGGATCGTTATGAGTTTGGAGGCCTATCTTTTTTGGAAAAGGATTTATACCGCGATTTTCTAGAATATACCTTACCTAATATATTACGGAATTTTGATAGAGCCTCTATGACTCATGCGGTAGAAATACGCATGCCGTTTATGGATTATCGTTTAGTTGAGTTTTTATTTTCATTGCCATTCGATTTTAAAATAAGAGCTCAAGGAAAAACCAAACAAATTTTACGAGACGCCATGCAAGGCATAGTTCCAGTTAACATTTTAGAAAGAACGATTAAAATTGGTGTTGGAACTCCTACTAATGTTTATCTGAAAAATATAAGGTGGGCAAATTATGCGTATCAGCAATTAAAGCAACGTAAACATGAGTAGAAGAATAATATACATTATGCCAAGTTGCTCTGATAATTCTCCGGGCATTTTAAAGAAAAACGTGCAGCGCGTGGAAGCTTTAGTTGCTAATGGGTGTAATGTCAAGGGGTTGTTTTTCACGAAAGATCATGAAGATGTTAGAGAAATACATCCTAATATTTTAAAAATAGGATATAACGATATTTTTCTATTTAGAAATTTCCCACTGTTATGGCGGCTAATTCCAATGTATTCCAATTGTGTGCACCTTAAAACAATTAATAAATGGGTGTCTAAGGAAAAGGTTAATTACAAGCAGACCTTTATTTATTTCAGATATCCTAGTGCTTCAAAATTTGTGTTGAAGCTTATTAATAAATGGAAAAACAAAGGATGTAAGATTGCTTTTGAAATGAACGGAAAAGAAGAAGCCTTTTTAGAAAGAGATATTCGAGACAATCCATCCGATTTATTCGCTAAAAAACGCTTGAAATATGAACAGAAATACGCTCCATTACTGATGAAAAGCATCGACTTAGTGGTTGGTGTTAGTAATGAAATAGGAGCGTATTACGCTGATATTGTTGGTGCTGATAAATATGTACTAAGCAATGGGTTTGACATAAATTCGGTTGAAGTTATTGAGCAAGAAATAAAACCTAACACCACGATAAAGTTTTGTTTAATAAGCGGCTCACCAAACTATTGGAATGGTTCGGATAGATATATTGAAGCGTTTAAAAAGTACAGTGGGAATGAAAAAATAGAATTGCATTTAATAGGATTGTTTAATCCAAAATATCTTACAAATTTACCTCCCCATATTGTTAGTCATGGGATGTTATCTAAAGAGAAACTAGATGAGATATTACCACAAATTCATGTTGGACTAGGAAGTGTAGGGTTGCATAGAGTAGACTTAAAGGAGGGGAATGTATTGAAGGTGCGTGAGTACTTATCAAGAGGATTGCCTGTTATAATAGGATATCAAGATACTGATTTGAATTTTGACGAACCATTAGATTTCGTGGCTAATGTTTCCGCAAACGAACAGGCGATAGAGTTGCCCCCTATCATAACATGGCTTAAAGAATTGTATGAAAAACATTCAAATTTGAACATAGATATTCGGGAGTTTGCTTCCAAAAAATTAAGTTATCATCATAAGATACACGAGTTTGTAACTTACCTTGAAAAAAACAAGTATGTCTGAATCCGTCATTTCCGTCATTATTCCGTTTTACAATGCAAGTACTTTTTTCGAAGAATGTATACTTTCAGTTCTTAATCAAGAGAAAGTAAACATAGAAATTATTGTGGTTGATGATGGTTCTTCCGCTAGTGAAAAGAAATTTATTAGCATTCAGCAAGATAAATATGGATTTAAATTAATTCATCAAGAAAATAAAGGTGTAAGTGCTGCCAGGAATACTGGGCTATTCGAAGTAAAAGGAGATCGTGTGCTTTTTTTAGATGCAGATGATGAATTGGAACACAATGCTTTGTATGATTTAATAAAAGAGTGCAGTGATGTGGTCGTAGGGAACTATCAAACTGGAGCAAAAATCATAATGCCAAAGCTTACTAATCAACAGTTTATTCAAGGTAATCCAATACAAGTGGGAACGGCCTTAATTAAAGTTGCAGTGGCCAGGCAGGTAGGTGGTTTTAATGAATCACTTGCCTATTCAGAGGATATGGATTTTTGGTTTAGAATGTGGAAAATGGACGCTAAATTTATGCAGGTGAATCATTGTGTGTTAAATTATAGAATTCATGAACATAGTTCCATGAAGAAAAAAAGTAAAAGATTATATGATGATAATGCGTTGTCTTTAATGTACAGATATGTTAATAGCAAAAACATATACGCTTGTGAAGATTGGTTTAATAAAGCGATAC
>JBLIDJ010000014.1:0-32891 GCA_047634195.1 Flavobacteriales bacterium | reverse complement strand
ATCGAATGACAATGCAGTGTTTATTTTTTCAAACGGTATAGCTTCTGTCATGGTCATGGTGCCGTTTCCAACATTGCTGTTTTCACTTTTCCAAGACATACTAGCACCAACACCTGCATAAACGTCGTCAATCTTAAAAACAGCATTTGAATCAATTTTCCCCCAAGGATCCCAAGAATGGAAATTATTAAGATTATTAGCTTGTGCATATAAGACTTCAATAGGTGCATTGACGATTGTCGTTCTTTCAACCTTTACTTCTGACGGCATAAACAAAGAAACGACGACAACTAATACAGCAAGAAACAATAATGCGATAATAATTTTCTTTAATACTTTCATTTTTAATGGCTTAAGGTTTGTTAGAGAGCCCTAAAGTAATATTTTTTTAAGTATTTAGTTTAATCAGGTTGCACCAATTGCTTGCTGACAATTTAATTTCACTATTTTTCCATCCACAAAAATATTTGATACCATGTTTACCATAAAAAACGACGCTGTAGTATTAGGATTATTAATTGTAATTCTGGCTTTGATATTTAAAACATCCAGCAGTAAAAGGCCTGCCTTCAAGAAATTTTATAACATTGTTCCAGCCCTGCTGTTATGTTATTTTATCCCGGCTATTTTAAATTCGTTAGGCATAGTCGATGGCGCTGAAAGCAATCTATATTTTGTAGCCTCACGTTACCTATTACCTGCTTCGTTGGTGTTGTTGTGTTTGAGCATTGACTTAAAAGGGGTAATAAATCTTGGACCAAAAGCATTAATCATGTTTTTTACCGCAACCATAGGTATTATCGTTGGTGGTCCATTGGCACTTTGGCTAGTTTCGCTTTTTGCGCCAGAAGTATTGGGTGGACTGGGGCCAGAAGAAATATGGAGAGGATTGGCTACTGTGGCAGGAAGTTGGATTGGTGGTGGAGCAAATCAGACCGCTATGAAAGAAATTTATGGAGCAAGCGATAGTTTGTTTTCAGCTATGATTGTGGTTGATGTGTTTGTCGCCAATTTATGGATGGCAGTGTTGCTTTATGGCGCAGGAAAATCAGAAAATATTGACAAAAAACTAAAAGCTGACAACTCGGCTATTGAAAAATTAAAAAACAAAGTAGAGAATTATCAGGCAAGTATAGCTAAGACAACAAGCTTCAACGACATGGTGATGATTGCTGCTGTTGCTTTTGGAACTGTTGCCTTATCTCACTTTTTGGCTGATTTGATAGCGCCAGAAATTAGCATTATGCTTGAAAACGCATTGGCATTAAACCCAGCTTCTGCAGCTATTTATCTAACCTCTTTTGGTTCAGGATTCTTCTGGTTAGTGGTGTTTGCTACGGTATTTGGTATCGCTTTATCATTCACTAAATTCAGATCATTGGAAGGTGTTGGAGCTTCTAAAACCGGAAGTTTGTTTTTATACATTTTGGTAGCTACCATAGGTATGAAAATGGATATAGGCGAATTGATAGCCAACTGGGGAGTATTTAAATACCTGATTACAGTTGGACTTATCTGGATGTTGATCCATGTAGGTATTTTGCTACTGGTGGCAAAACTGATTAGAGCTCCCTTCTTTTTTGTAGCAGTTGGCTCACAAGCCAATGTTGGTGGTGCTGCATCAGCGCCAATTGTGGCTTCAGCGTTCAGCCCGGCATTGGCTCCTGTTGGCGTATTGTTAGCAGTTTTTGGTTATGCCGTAGGTACGTTTGGGGCTATTCTTTGCGCTTTGTTTATGCAAGCAGTTAGTATGTGATTAATGTTTAGTTAATACCTTATTTTCATAAAAATACGTTGAAACTGTTGGTCTCATGTTATAGTTGGTGCGCATTACTGCACCATAAGCTCCTACCGTGTGAACTAGCAATATGTCTCCACGATCTGGTGAGGGCAACTGCACATCTCGGCCAAGGGTGTCCGACGATTCGCAAATAGGGCCAACTACATCGCATGTTTGTGCTTCACCTGTTATTTTGGTCGAGGTAATGTGATGAAAAGCATTGTACAAGGCTGGGCGTAATAATTCTGTCATACCTGCATCGACTACTAGCCATTTTCGGTTTCGGGCATTTTTTACAAACAAAGCCCTAGTTGCCAAACTTCCACAGGTTGCTACGAGCGATCTTCCTAATTCGAAATGTAATTCTTGGTAATTTTTTAACTTAATGTTTTGTTCGAATACGCTAAAAAACGTTTCAAAGTCGGGGTCTTTATCAGGGTTTTCGTAATCTACCCCTAAACCACCACCTACATTGATAATAGGTATTTCCCACCCATTGTTGTGCAACCAATCTATGTACTCGTTCATAACCTCGCATAACGATTGAAAGACCTTCATGTTATTGATTTGTGAGCCAATATGTACATGCAAGCCAACAAATTCTATGTTGTTGGCAGTCTTTAAAAAGTCAAAAACTTGTTCCCACTCCAAAGCTGAAAAGCCAAATTTGTTTTCTTCTTTACCTGTAGAAATGTAATGATGTGTACCCGCTTCTATGTTAGGATTGATACGCAGTGCTACTCTTGCTTTTTTGTCGCGAATCTGAGCCAATTCATTAATCACCTTTAATTCATGTAAACCTTCTACATTAAATGCGCCAATTTCTAAATCTAAAGCGGCATTGATTTCTACATCGGTTTTTCCTACTCCAGCATAAAATATGTGTGAAGGAGAAATACCTTGAGCAGAAGCAAACTGCACTTCACCACCACTTACGCAATCAGCACCAAAACCAGCTTGTTTTAATACTTGAAATATTGCTGGCTCTACATTGGCTTTTACGGCATAATGTACCTGGTAATTTCTTTTTCCAGCGGCTTTTTTAGCACTATCCACTACTTTTTTTAATCGATCCAGGTCGTAAATGTAGGCAGGTGTTTGTATGGTCTTGTTCCAAGTTAGGTCCCAGTTACGCAACATATTCAGCAGTTTTTAGCAAGTGTGTAGAAAGGTCGTTTAACGCTTTCTTTTTATTTGACTCATCAACCAAGACAGAGACATTGAATTTACTTCCCCCATACGAAATCATATGGATAGGAACTTCTTTTAAGGCATTGAATATTTGACCTGCAAGCCCTAAAGTGTTTGCGTCTATTTGACCAACAACAGCTACAATACATTGGCTTTTTGTGAGGGTTATCTCTCCAAATACGGCTAGATCTCGTTGGATTTCTTCTAGTTTTTCGTCATTATCTATGGTCAATGATACCGCAACTTCTGATGTGGTAATCATGTCGATAGGCGTTTTGTGCTGTTCGAAAACTTCAAACACTTTCCGCAAGAAACCATAAGCCAGCAACATACGCCCAGAACGAATGTTAATCATGGTAATGCCATCTTTTGCAGCAATAGCCCTAACTCCTTTAGATTTAGCATTTCCATGAATTTTGGTGCCGGGGTGGTTAGGCTCCAAGGTGTTTTTGAGTAAAACAGGAATATTTTTCTTTTTGGCAGGTAACACACTACTAGGGTGCAATATTTTTGCGCCAAAATAGGCCAGCTCTGCTGCTTCTTCAAAAGCAAGTTCTTTTAACGATTCTGTGTTTTCAACTACTCGTGGGTCGTTGTTGTGAAAACCACTAATGTCTGTCCAAATTTCTACTACAGATGCATCAACTGCTGCACCTATAATAGAGGCGGTATAGTCGCTACCACCTCTTCTCAAATTGTCTACTTCATTTAAGTGATTCATGCAAATAAAACCTTGGGTAATATGCACCTTGGCTTTGATCTTAGCCAATGCAGTTTTTAGATTTGAGGTGATGTAATCCATATCTGGTTCCTCACATTCATTGATGCGCATAAAATTAAGTGCAGGTAGGAGTTGAGCATCGATGTGTTGGCGTTTCAATAATTGATGAAACAATCCAGTGCTTAATAATTCGCCTTGCGCTAATAATACTTTTTCGTCTGTTATCGAAAATGGATTTCCCAACATCACACCTATGGTGTCAAACGAACCTTTGACAAGCTCCTGAAAAGGTTTTTGAAACGACTCGTTTGGTTCCAATTCATCAATTACTAGCTTGTAATTATTTTTCAGAGCATCTACCTTTTTGGATGCTTCACCAATGTTGGTATTACATAAGTCTTTGGCTATTTCAACCAAGATATTGGTTGTGCCCGACATAGCCGATAAAACCACAATCACTTCTTCGTTTTGAGGAATGATGTCTAACAATTGTTTCATACGATTGGCTGAACCAACAGATGTTCCTCCAAATTTTAATACTCTCATAATCTTAGGTCAAAAAAAAGCCCCAAATGCAAGTGCATTTGGGGCTTGATATATGGTATGTTACCATCAGCTCATTAGCACACAAGATTGGAAGACCCATGTTTGGTCTTCTTACTTTCTGTATGTGCTTTAAAAAGGGTAATCATAATTATATGCTGCTTTTCTTTAATAATAGCGACAAAAATAGAAATATTTTCTAGTCTACCAATAATCTCTTAAAAGTAATGTGTTTTTTACTCCAATAATCCTTCCATTCATTGGAAGTTTCGTCGGTTTCTATAACGCCTTCACTATCAGCATGTATCATGACAATTCCATTGTTATTTTTGCCAACTACTATGCCCACATGACTCACTAAGGTGTCGTCTGCAAAAAATATTAAATCAGCTTTTTTCACTTCTTTTTTATTGACTGCCACGCCACTATTTATTTGTAAAAACGCGCCGTGTGGCAAGATCATTCCTTGTTGTTTAAAAACATACCGTGTAAAGCCAGAACAGTCGAAACCACTACTTGGTGTTACTCCACCAGGCGTGTAATTTGTTCCTAACAATTGAAAGGACAGGGTTACAATCTTATCACTTATGGCAGATATTTCTGTTTGCTGGTTAGTATTAAACAAACCATGAGTATGTTGTGATAATTGCTTGACTCCGTTAGTATCACCTTTTATTTTCAGATAATAAAAATAATGCTCAGCACCGATGATAATAGGGCGCATGGCAAATTGATATTCTGTTTGTAAGGTGGCAGGAAAGATGGTTAACGAAGTTTGTATGACCTCAAGAGCATTGCTTAATTCTCGCAGCTCTTCTTCTCTTTTCTCAGCTTTTTTAAATAACTGAAAATGACCTTTTGCTTTGTAGTAAAATGCTTTTGGTGTTTGTTCTTTTTTAAGAAAGTCATCACTCTTATCCACCAACTTTTGCCAATCACCTGTTTTAACAAGTCGAGCCAACTCGTCTTGTTCTTGTTTTTCGGGTACAAAAAACCACATTAAACCTATGGTAAATAGCAAAGCCAAGGTAATGCGTATGCCATGGCTTTGTTCTACTTTGTTAAGAATTGTTTTTTTTGTCTGGATCATCTTGGTGATTAAACCTTGATTATTTGAAAATAAAGAATGTGATTTTTAAAGACACGTTTTGCACCAGTTAGTCTAGTCACACATTTTAATCAACTTCGAAATAATGGTGATTTTCACGTCAGGCCATAAGATACTTTTACCATCTTTTCCTTTGTGACGTTCGTCGCAAGCCTTGTTTAAATCGGCAATTGATGTTTGCGCTTGAAAATTGTTGAAATCAACAACATACTTTAGTTTCAATCGAGTATCTTCTAACTCATATTCAAAAGGAACTTCTTGTTCAACGTTGTTTATGGCTAATTGGATAGCTCCAGTACCTTTTTTGTTGTTTCCGGCAACACTCAAAACGCTACCAGTAATAACTTCGTTGTTGGTCATTGCTCCAAAAAAGATGTCAACTATTTTTTTGTCACGTATAGCATTTTTCGAATCAAGACTAGGAATGAATAAAGACACTTTTGCATTGGCAAAAACTTCTTGAATATTACTTGAGGCATTCATACCCGAAACGGATGCAGAATCAACTATACCAGGAACACCGATGCGATCGGTTAATTTGTAAGCAAGCCAGTTAAAGGTGGTTGCCGCTTTGTCGAACGAATAAATACAGTTTAATGCCGCTTTTTGCGATGGCTTTTCAGTAGGTGCTTTTTTCTCTGGTGTGCTGCTACAAGCTACTAATGTGCAAACAGAAAGGGCAATTAAATAATTTTTCATGATGTTGACTTTATTATTCGAAACTTATTAAAACTTGATTTTTTTCTACTGCAGCAGATTTAATAGCGGCGATGCTTTTGATAACACCATCGGTTGGAGACTTCAGTACATTCTCCATTTTCATGGCTTCTAATATCAGTATTGGCTCGTCTTTGGCTATGGTTTGCCCAGGACTAACAAGAATATCTAATACCAAACCAGGCATTGGCGCTTTTACATCTTTTATTTTGGCACTGGCCAAATTATCCATGCCAAGCTCTTGCAATAATTCATCAAACTGATCTTTCACATCAATTTGATATCGGTTGCCATTCACACGGATATCCATTTTTTTCTCTAAGGCATCAAAGTGCAATACTTCAGCATTATAAGATTTGTAATCTTTGATAATACTAAAACTACCTTTACTTACTTCAATGATATCGACTGTTTTTTGATTGCCGTTGATGGTAACTTTTGTGTTGTCTTTTTTATCGAGTTCAATTTCGAAATTGAACTTTTGATTTACGTTTGCTTTGTACATGAAAAGTAATTATGGTGCTAATCTAGCAAATTTGAAGGGTTTAACTCAATTCCTTTTTAGATTCCTCGTAGCCGAAATCGACTAATAATTGATTTTTTTTACTGGCAGCAACGGCCAATTCATCGCATCGTTCGTTTTCAGGATGTCCAGAATGGCCTTTAATCCATTTGAATCGGATTTGGTGTTTTTGGTGAATTTTTAAAAAACGTTTCCATAAGTCCACATTTTTTTTGTCTTTGAAACCTTTTTTCTCCCAATTGAACACCCATTTTTTTTCGACAGCATCAACCACATATTTCGAGTCACTCACGACCAAAACGCTACAAGGCCTAGTAAGCATTTCTAAGCCAACAATCACAGCGAGTAACTCCATTCTGTTGTTGGTCGTTAATCGGTATCCTTCTGAAGCTTCTTTGGTGTGTTGCCCATAAATGAGTAGCGTTCCAAAACCACCTGGCCCAGGATTGCCAGAAGCAGCCCCGTCGGTATAAATAACTACTTCTCCCATGATGTGTTTCCTAATATTTGTTGTGCTATGACTTCCCCAAAATGAGCGTGTTCTAAGGCTTGTACATTTTTTGCAATGGTGTTCATGTCATCGTTTTCATGCACATCGCACGATGCTTGGAATAATATTTTTCCTTTATCAAATTCTTCGTTGACCAAATGGATGGTAATTCCTGTTTTGGATTCTTTGGCTTGTTTTACCGCTTCATGAACATGACTTCCGTACATTCCTTTTCCGCCAAATTTAGGAAGCAAAGCAGGATGAATATTGAATATTTTATCGGTGAATATGGACGTTAGATACGAAGGGATTTTTAATAAAAACCCAGCTAGAACAATAAAATCAACTTTTTCTTTTTCAAGAATATTGCTTACTACTCCCTCTTTTTGCCAGTCATCTTTCGGTACATAGTAGGTATTTAAATTGTATGGTGACAATCGATCAAAAACACCTGCGTGCTTTCTGTTTGACAAGACACAGCTAATAGTGATTTGTTGATTGTCTTTGAAATAGAGCGCTAGTTGCTCGGCATTAGAGCCGCTTCCCGATGCGAAAATGGCGATATGAATCATCTACCTTTATTTTTTGACAAAAGTAAACATTTGCAGTTGATACGGATGAGAGTATTGGTAATGATTTTCTAAACGAAAAAAATGCCGTTGTGACCATTTTATCTAAGTTATTAGTGCTATTTTGCTTCACTAATATCGATTGTCACCATGAAGCCGACGCTACTATCTGAAATAATAAATGCTAAGCAATCCAAGCTTGCTCTACCACAAGAGCTAGTCGCTAGCTTGTGCATTGACAGTAGATCGGTATTTGAAACAAAAGGAAGTTTGTATGTTGCGTTGCAAGGGCCAAGAACAGATGGGCATAAGTACATTACTGAGCTCTATGAAATGGGCATACGACAATTTGTGGTGAGCAATGAGTCAGTTGTTGTAGACCTAGAAAACATAAATTACTGGTTAGTAGATAACACCTTAACTGCTTTGCAAAAACTGGCGGCTTATCAAAGAAGTTCAACTAACATTCCTGTGATTGGGATCACTGGTAGCAATGGGAAAACTATTGTAAAGGAGTGGTTGAACCATGCCTTACGAGATGTTTTCCAAATTTGCCGAAGTCCGAAAAGTTATAATTCACAAATAGGTGTTTCACTTTCTGTTTGGAATTTGAACGAGAATCACACGCTTGGTATTTTTGAAGCGGGTATTTCCTTGCCGCAAGAAATGGATGCCCTGAAACAGATTATCAACCCAACCATAGGCGTTTTCACACATTTAGGGAGTGCCCATCAAGAACATTTTGACAGCTCAAAACATAAAGCGATTGAAAAACTTCACTTATTTGAACATAGCGAAGTACTTTTTTATCCTGAAGATCAGCCTGAGTTGAATGCAGCAGTAGTAAGTTATTTTGTTGATAGTCCTATTGAACTTTGTGCTTGGTCAAGAACCAATAATAAAGCTTGGATGTTTGTTTCATCAGAAGTAGTTAACGCTAGCGATACAAAAAGTAATATGATCATTGATGGTGGTAATTATTCTGTTAATATTCCTTTCACACATGTTGCCTCACTTAACAATGCTTATGCATGTATTGCGGTATGGTATTATTTAAAATTAAGTTGGGGAGATATTCAAGAAAAGCTGAGTTCGTTACCTAAATTAGAAATGCGCTTAGAACTATTGAAAGGAGTCAATCAATGCACTATTATAAATGATGCGTACAGCCTTGATATTGATTCGCTAAAAATTGCGCTTGATTTTCAACATTCACACAACGAGCACAAGAGTAAAATAATCATCTTGTCTGACTTACCTGGCGCGACCAGTAACCAAGATGCCTATAGATATTTAGCGAGCTTATTATTAGCTGCAAACGTGCGGCAATTTATCGCAGTTGGTGAAGATTATTTTCCGTTCAAACATCTGTTTCAGGATATACCAACTACCTACATTCAAGATACGTTACAATTGATTGACCATCTTAAAAAATCTGAGCTTAGAAAAAGCACCATTTTGGTGAAAGGGGCTCGGAAATATGGCTTTGAGCAAATCATAAAAGTACTTGTGCAGTTTGAGCATCAAACGAGATTGGAAATAAACTTGAATGCCATTCAGTATAATCTAAACGCTTACAAGCAATTGCTAAAGCCTAAGACCAAGGTCATGGCAATGGTCAAAGCTTTTTCGTATGGTAGCGGGTCGCATGAAATTGCACAATTATTGCAATTTAACAATATTGATTACCTAGCAGTAGCCTTTACCAATGAGGCTATTGCCTTGAAAAATAACGACATTCAAGTCCCCATAATGATCATGAATGCGGAGCCGAATTCGTTTGAACAAATCATAGAGCACAGACTAGAACCAGAGATTTATAGCCTTAAGATTTTAATACATTTTGCTAAGACACTTCGTGAACAAGGCGTTTCAGAAAATTACCCCATTCATATTAAGTTAGAAACTGGAATGAATAGGCTTGGGTTTACGCAAGACGAAATTCAGCTACTTCTTAAAATATTGTCCGATAACAAACAATTGAAAGTAGCTTCTATTTTTAGTCATTTGGCAGCTAGCGATGATGTGCAACACGATGATTTTACAAGAGAACAAATTGCGTTGTTTAACACAACGTCCAAAAAGATAGAGCAAGAACTGGGGTATCCTGTACTTAAACATTTAGCTAATTCTGCTGCAATTTCTCGATTTCCAAGCGCACATTTCGACATGGTGAGATTGGGCATAGGCCTTTATGGGCATACTGCTGATGAAGTACTCAACCAAAAATTACAGGTGGTTGCACAACTTAAAACTACGATTACGCAAATAAAAGAAGTTTCGGGAGAGACCACTATTGGTTATGGCAGGCAGTTTAAAACCAAAAACGTTACAAAAATTGCTACCTTACCCATTGGTTATGCCGATGGTCTAAGACGTGGCTTGAACTTGAAGCACGCTTTTGTGGTGATAAACGATAAGCCCGCTTACTATGTAGGTAATATTTGTATGGACATGTGTATGGTTGATGTAACCCACATTCAATGTAATGAAGGTGACGAAGTAGAAGTTTTTGGAACTAATCCGTCACTGACCAAACTTGCCAAATGGTACAACACCATCCCATACGAAGTGATTTGTAATATTTCGCAACGAGTTAAACGCATTTATTTTAAAGACTGATGAACTTTAAAGAGAACCTTATTTATTTGCTTGAAAAGCACCCGGATTTAACAACAATCAATAAAGTTGGTCACAAAATCAATGATTGGATGTCGGGTGAAAGTGAGCCAACTATGGAAGAATTAACCATACTTTCTAACACTACTAATATTTCTATTGACGCCTTGTTGCTGAAAAATTTAAGCGAAACGCATGCAAACTTGAGTGCTTATGTTTCTGGAGAAAACTTGCGCATTTTGGCCACAACAGTCACTCCTGACAATGAAGAGAATATTGAGCTGGTGCCTATAAAAGCCAAAGCAGGGTATGCTTGTGGTTATGGCGACCCTGATTATTTAAAAGTATTACCGGCTTTTAATCTTCCTTTTTTGAGTAGAGACAAAAAATATAGAAGCTTTGAAATCGAAGGAGACTCTATGCCTCCGCTTCTCGAAGGTGATTTTGTGACGGGTGAATTTATTAGGAATTGGAATTACATTAAAAATGGCATCCCTTACATTCTCATTACCAAAAATGAAGGAATTGTATTTAAAATTGTGATTAATCAAATTTCAAAAAATAACACGCTCAAATTGTACTCAACTAATAGGCTTTACCAGCCTTATGAAATATCGATTTCAGAAGTACAAGAAGTGTGGAAGTTTGTCAATTATATTTCTAATGAAGCGCCAGAAATAAACTTTGAGGTGGTCAATCAACCTTTTATCAAAGCGGTATAACTCAATTTAACTAATCACCGAATTCCTAACAAAATTATTTTCATGTCGCTCGATTTACTACGTATTTCACTGGTGCAAAGCAATTTGTATTGGGAGCAAGCCGTAAAAAATAAGGTTCATTTTTCAAACCTTATTGCTCCATTAGCAGGGAATACAGATCTTATTATTTTACCAGAAATGTTCACCACAGGTTTTACCATGAATCCGCTGGAATTGGCAGAAGAAATGGAAGGCCCAACTTTAATGTGGATGCAAGAACATGCATCGAAATTGGGGTCAGCTATTGTGGGCAGTATCGTGGTGGTGGAAAATTCAAAATTCTACAACAGATTAGTATGGGTTTTCCCTGATGGAACCTATCAACATTATGACAAACGTCATTTGTTTAGCATGGCTGATGAGCCAAAGCACTACACTGCTGGCAACGAAAAAGTGGTTATTGATTATCTAGGTTGGAAAATTTGCCCGCTCATTTGTTATGATTTGCGCTTTCCTGTTTACAGTAGAAATAACCAAGAACAACCCTTTGATTTAATGCTTTATGTTGCCAATTGGCCAGAGGCTAGAAGCTACCCTTGGAAAGCATTGTTGGCCGCTAGAGCTATTGAAAATCAATGTTTTGTTGCTGGTGTAAATCGTGTGGGTGATGATGGTAACAACATCAGTCATAGTGGCGACTCTAGGCTGTTTGACCCAAAAGGTCAAGAGATATTAACGATGCCAGCTCACGCTGAGCAGATAGAAACAGCGGGTATTTCTTTGGGAGAGTTAAGAAGATTTCAACTAAAATTCCCAGTATTAAACGATGCTGACGCGTTTACTCTGCGCTAACTTCCCAATCTATTTTTAAATCCCAATTCGAACGAATTTTGAGTTCTTTGTTGAGGTAAAATATTTTTTCAGGCTGGCGCTTTATGTCAAAATCACCGGTTGTCCATTCCGCATCACCATTTTCATCTTCAAAAATATGACAGGTGTATTTGCCTGGCTTCAAGTTCGGAAATACCAATTTCTTGTCTTCTGTTAAAAGTTGTTTGCTAATCAATACCCCATTACCTGAAAGTAATGTAAGCACATATGATGCCTTTTTTTCAAACGTAATGTTGAGGTATAAAACACCAAAATAATCAGGTGGCTTTACCGAAAATTTCATGGAAGTAGAATCCATCGAGACGCCATTTCTAGACAAAACTGCTCCAGAATCTAACACCAGTTGGTAATCGTTATTAGCTAACCAATTAGCTTCGCCTATCAATTCAAAAACATTGCTATCTGTAATGCTCCATTTACTTTCTACCAATGTGCTATCAGATATTAACGATAGTTTGCTTATGTCTCCAACTTGTATGGGTTGGTTAAAAGCAAGGGTGTAGTTTTGGTGCTTTCCAATAGTAGAAATCGGAGATATTGTTTGAATTTTTGTAGCTAGTTTTACTTTATTACTTTTTCGAATGTAAAAAATGACAGTGTCAGTCGGTATCTCATTCAAAGATATTTCAAATTTCACTGAATCTTTTGGCTCATGGGTAGTCCAAACAAACAATGAGTCTTGCTTTTCTGATGTTTTTGTATACAATACTCCTATTGAATCTTCTAACGCACGAACCGACACATTTTCAATTTTTTTATTAAATCCAAACCGATATTCAGTAGATTTTATGCGTTTCTTATCTGTTATTTTTAAGGGTGTTTTGTCTTCCACAAAAGTGTAAAGTGGTTGCAAAGTAGGAAGGGTGTCTTCAGTAAGATGTATGATACTAGTATCCAGGAAGGCAATTCCTTCAGTTGGTGTGTTGAAAATTAAATCGGCATTTCCGTCCACTAAAGCTACTAATCCATATTGGTTGGCTTTTAAGTAAGGGACAGTGAATTCTCCTTTCTTGTTGGTTCTAGCAAAGAAGTTTGGCCGTGTGGTCTTAGGTAATGAGTCTACATAGTTTTCGTAAAGCAATATGGATGCGTTTTCGACTGGTTTTTTGGTGAAAGCATCTATGACCAAGCCATTAATCTCTAGCGAGTCTATTTGAGACCCTGTAGAGAACACATGCACTAAGTTAAAAACGTTCCCTTCGTTTAAATCAGTTATTCCTTCCCCAAAATTAAAAACATATGTTGTGTTACTTGCCATAGAATCAGGCATGGTCATGATGACTGATTTTCCTTTCATCCTCATTTCTGGTTGCTCCAATAGGGGTGGGCTAACAACTAAGGCAGAATTAATTTTGTTTATGGTCACGTATTCATCAAACTGAAAACGTACTTCTAAGGCATTAAAATTAGTGGTGAAATTGGCAGGTGTTGACGAAAGTAAAACAGGAGGAGTTTTGTCCTTGTCACCTCCTGAAGGTGCGACAACTTGAGCACAAGCGGTAAAAAATACAACACTTATGAGTAGAATATGACGCATGTTAAAAGTGGTATTTAGTAATCATTTCACTCAATTTTTCGAGATAGAGCATATCTGTTTCATTGAAATCATTGAGGCAATCACTATCAACATCAATAACCATTACAACCTCATGGCTACTATCGAAAACGGGAATCACTATCTCAGATCGTGATGCTGAACTACAGGCAATATGGCCTTTAAATTCATCTACATTAGGAACGATAAGTGTTTCCGCCTTTTGCCAAGCAGTTCCGCAAACTCCTTTGCCTTTTTGTATGCGTGTACAAGCTACACTGCCTTGAAAAGGACCTAGTATTAAATGATCTTCTTCGACTAGATAAGCCCCAACCCAAAAAAAATCGAAGCTCGATTTTAGGCAAGCCATCACATTAGCAAGGTTGGCAATCAAATTGCTTTCGCCACTGATCAATGCTTCTATTTGAGGCAACAATGAAGTGTATTTCTCTTCCTTGTTGGCACTAATGTTTATGTGAAGTGTTTCGGCCATGCGTTCAATTTTGTGCAAAGATAATAAACGATTAATCGTTTAAACCCGCATTATGCATTAGAAAATCTATTACGTCTTGAATAAGCTGTAAACTATGCGAAGCAAAATCATAGTTTACCCCGTTTTTACAGGGTGTTCCGTTGAATACAAAAGTACTACGAATAAATATAATGCTTCGCTGTGTTTTCTAATTTAACCATAGCCCTTCGACTATGCTCAGGGTAAACTGCTATGCTAAAATATAGTAAAACACGATATGTTATTACTTATTCAACCCTCATTGCGAAGTTCTAACCCATAATGCGGGTTTAAATAAGATTTCTATTTGTGTGGTGACTCAAAAAAAAAGCCATTCAACAGAAGTGAATGGCTTTTAGTGTACATAGTTAGTTTTGACTAAAATTTGCCAGGTTGTTTTCTTCTACCTTCAATAGCGTTCATTTTAGCATAGTAGTTCGATTCCAAAATTTTGTAACGTTCCTGCAAGTCTTTCGACAATTCTGATCCAGGCATCAATTGATTCACCAATTGATTGATACGTCCATTGACCATGATAGACATTTGCATGTCTTGCTGAAGACTTTTTGCAAATGCAGGTTCTAAGCTATTGTAAAAATCAAAATCGTCTTCAAAAATTTCAAACAATCTTAATGATAATTGCTCTGCTTTTTCAACATCTCCAATTTGGAAATACGATTCAACCAAAGGCAATACAACTCTAGTGAAAGGAACATTCTTTTCTGGCATTACTTCAAATGCTTTGTCCAAGATAGCTTTCGCTTTATCCTTATCTCCTTCAGAAATTAACTGCTCAGCCAAGTTTGCAAATTGCAATCTCAGGTTGGTGGTCATTCTTAAGTTGTTTTCATCCATGTAGATATCTTCTGTATCCATGCCACCCCAAGTAAACTTGTTCATCAAGTTGTCATACATCAGGTCAGTTTTTATTTCACCCAATACATTCGGGTTTTGACTTGAAGCAGCTTTGATAGGTACCAAACGATAAGCAAGACCTTCTAGCTGGAAATAATCTTTTAAACCAATGTAACTATCAGGTCCTGTTGTAACAGCAAAATAGATTGGTCTTTTCCAGTCATTTCTTGCCAACAAGTCTAATACCATTAAGTTGTTTTTAAGGATGTAGGTTTTGTTGATAGTCCATTCTACTTGGTCAACAATACGAGCAGTGTCTTTTATATCTACTGTTCCGTTGGCAACAACAAACTCTTTGTCTACAGCAAGTGAAAACTTATTGGTAGGCATGTAGTGCATCGATTGCTGGTATCCAGTTGTCTTGGCGTCGTCTCTTTCTACAAAAGCAATAGCTTGGTCAATATCGACATACACACCTCTTGGGTTCTTAGACTTATCAAGAATCACAACATCTCTTGTTCCTTGACGATATTTTTCTTCAATCATTCCAAAAGGAACAGGGTCAGAATCGTATGCTTTACGTTTCATTTGATTGATGTACCAGTCGGTATTCAACAGGCTCAAATTCACCACCCTAACATCAGTTCTGTATCCTTCTACTTCTTGCACATACCATAATGGGAATGTGTCGTTGTCACCATTGGTAAACAAAATAGCGTTTGGTGCACAACTGTCTAGGTAGTTTTTAGCGAAATCAACCGCGGTAGTACGTTTTGCTCTACTATGATCGTCCCAGCCATCGGCTGCCATGACAAGAGGAATAAAGAGGCAAAGTCCAAACGACATTATTGCCGTTCCTTTTGATCCAATCTTTTTACCAATAGTCATCATAAGCGCAGCAGCTCCAAGACCTAGTAGTGCCATGTAAAAGATGCTGTAACTCACAGCGTGATCGCCATTTCCAAGTTCAACAACATACATCAATGCACCAGCACCAAGTACATACATCGCAACTTTTTTGAGGTCTTTCACAACAAATTGACTTGCCATGTCGAACAAGGCATAAACACCCAATCCAATCCAAATGGCAAAAGCATAAAAACTTCCTACAAAAGCGTAGTCACGTTCTCTCGGTTGCATAGGGTATTGATTCAGGTAGATAACAATAGCCATTCCTGTTAATAAAAACAAGAGGATGGTTACCACCGCTTCTTTAGGTGTACGAACCAATAGATAAATCAATCCGATTAATCCAAGAAGAAAAGGCAATAAATAGAAATGATTGTTTGCTTTATTATTGGCCAAACTGTCAGCCAACTCGTCTTGATTTCCAAGACGTTCTGCATCAATAAAATTCAGACCTGTTTTCCAGTTACCGTCTAGTATGTTTCCATGCCCTTGCACATCGTTTTGACGGCCAGAGAAATTCCACATAAAATATCGCCAGTACATCCAGTTGATTTGATAACTGAAGAAGAACGTTAAATTTTCACCAAATGTTGGTTTCAATCTTTTTCCATTGCTGTCGGGAACTCTTGCAGGTTTTCCTTTAAAATTAGACCACTTTTTGTATTCCTTCACATGGTGTGCTTGGCTGCTGTACATACGAGGAAAGATGGTCGTGTATTCTTTGTCGTAGTTGTATTCCGTCCCTTTTTTAGGGTCGGAGATAATGTATTCATGTGATATCTCTAATGATTTGTTTTTGTTTTCAGAAACATATTTTTCTGCTTCAAAGACATTGATGAAGGTGCGCTCTACTCTTACACCATTCTTCACCACATAGGCTTTGGTGTAAACTGGGTCACCGTCTGCTCTGTCTTTTTTTCTGTCGAGTGGTGCATTCCAAAACTGTCCGTGCATCAATGGTCTGTCACCATATTGCTCACGATTTAGGTAACTCACCAATGAAAATACATTTTCCGGATTGTTTTCATCCATAGGCGTGTTGGCCGATGAACGAATAACAATAGTAGCAAAAGTTGAATAACCAATAAGAATAACCAATACAGACATGATAGCCGTATTGTACATAGGGTGGTCGTTTTTTTGCGTCCAGTACAAACCGAAACTAATTACGGCAGTAATAAGTATGAAATACACAATAACACCTGAGTTAAAAGGCATGCCCATTCCGTTGACAAACATTTTCTCAAACGTACCAGCTAACTTAACAGTACCTGGAATAATGATGGCTTGAATAACGCCCAAAATACCAGTGGAGATGATAAAGGTGTAAATAATTCCTTTGGTAGACACTTCGTATCGTTTGAAGTAATACACAAATGCCATGGCAGGAATTGTCAGTAAGTTTAGTAAATGCACCCCGATGGACAATCCCATGAGGTATGCAATAAGTACTAACCATTTGGTTGAATGTGGTTGATCGGCTACGCCTTCCCATTTAATGATCGCCCAAAAGACAACAGCGGTAAATAAGGATGACAAGGCGTAAACCTCACCTTCTACGGCTGAAAACCAGAATGAATCACTGAATGTGTATGCTAATCCACCAACAACACCACTACCTATAATGGCAATAAGTTTGTTGCTGTTCATTTCTCCACTACGCAAGGCTAGTTTTTTTGCAAAGGCAGTAATTGTCCAAAACAAGAAGAGAATAGTGAAAGAACTACTCATAGCAGAAAGCACGTTGATGGCTACTGCAGCAGCACTAATAGGGCCAAACAAAGAAAATAATCGGCCAACAAGCATAAAAAACGGAGCCCCCGGAGGATGCCCAACTTGAAGCTTTACAGCGGTGGCAATAAATTCACCAGCATCCCAAAAACTGGCTGTAGGTTCTATTGTTAATAAATAAACTACGGAGGC
This sequence comes from Flavobacteriales bacterium, assembly GCA_047634195.1. Lineage (GTDB taxonomy): Bacteria > Bacteroidota > Bacteroidia > Flavobacteriales_D > Luteibaculaceae > JBLIDJ01. Next base: position 15,306 of record JBLIDJ010000014.1, on the reverse strand, counting down.
AACTAAAAACGTTAGCCATCCAAATACGAGGTTTGCTTTTCTAAAATCCATAAATATTTGTCTTTATTCGAGACGTTTGCGAATTTATAAAATTATTACATGGAATTACTTTAAAATTTATCATCATTTTTTTTGTGGGCAAAAAAAAACATTTACCTTTGCGCCCACAATGCCCGATGGTGTAACTGGCAACACGTCTGTTTTTGGTATAGAAGAGTCTAGGTTCGAGCCCTAGTCGGGCAACGAAGCCTCCTTATTTAAGGAGGCTTTTTTGTTTTTATGAACTTGGGAAACAAGACATTATCCTTTTTAAGGAGTCAATATCACTCAGAAATAATAATTGATAGGATACTCAAAAAGTAAAGAAACCCTCTATTTCCTCTTATTTCTAACAAACCATCCTTACGCACTATTTCCGACTTTATTCAGCATAAAAAATTTATCTCAAGAAAAAAAAGATGTTTTCTACGCTTAATTTTTGAATATTTTCTACTGAATTAGAGAAAAAAGTGCAGGATATTGGAAATGTTAGTGACAATTTTTTTAGAACGCTCTTTTACAAAATTGGATGATAGTTAAGTCATAATAAAGTTTAGCGTAATAAAATAATAGTTTCCTTTTTAGTTGAATTGACAGCTTACTTTATGTTTCCAGTTCCATAGCTTGAGCTATACCTTTCATTTTTATAGCTCAATATGCAGTGAAAATATGAGCTATAAGTTAATGAGCTTAATGCATTTCTGTTATCAATATTTTTGACAGTGATGGTGTTATGTTGAATTTCGGTACAAATACCATTTCCATTGTCTGATTAATTTATTTTCTGCAATGCCTAGAAAATTCTGATAAAAGCAATGTAGCCTTTTACTAAAAAACTGAATTAGGTGTAAAATTAGAGCAGGCACCATTGTGTAGTATTCTCAAAACTACTTCTAATATTTAACCGCTTATTTCTAATGAATCAACAACACCCCTTGTTTTCTTGAATAGGCGGACACGGCACTGTTCCATAACTGCAATACACGCAACAATCGCCAGATGTAGGTTTCAACACCGCCTTACAATTTTCACAGGCGTAAAAATACTGGCATGCATCTGTTGGCATTTGTTCTTCTTTTTTATACCCACATGATGGGCAAGTAATCTCTGATGTTAGTTGAATTGCCATTTCTTTTATTTTTTGTGGATTACTTCATACCCTGTATTTGCAATAGCTTCTTCAATTTCCATTTGATTGGTAAGGGTGCTGTCAAACGCAATTAGTGCGCTTCCGTTTTTGTAGGACACTAGGGAGCTAGTTATGCCATTTAGCTTGTTCACTTCATGACTGACATGTTCTTCACAACTGGCACATGTCATTCCGGTAATGTTAAATTCTAAGGTCTTAACAACAGATTGATTGATGATAACGGTCTCTTTTTTGTTGTCTTGAAAAAACACACCAGCGTAATATGGAAAAGCCAACATCACCAAAGCAAACACCGTGACTATGCCTAAAAACATTTTTGATTGCATAAAACGTGGTTTTTCGTCCGTATCACATGCGCAATCAATCTCTGCCTGTGTCAGCTTAGTTTTTCTTTTCAGCTTTTGATGCCAAGCAAAACCAAGAACTACGATCGTTAGTCCAATCATATATGGCCTAAAAGGTTCTATCCAAGAAAAGGTAGAAGCCAAACCGCTTGTCCCTGCTATAAGAGCTAGAACAGGGGTAATGCAACACAACGAAGCTGTTAGTGCTGTGAGCAAACCAGTACCCATGAGTTTGTTTTCATTTTTCATATTGTTTCCATAATTTTGTTTTTATCGAGTATCTCAAAAAACGGATGTAGTAATGACTTGTATTCGGAAGCCAACGAATAATACTTTGTTTGCGCTTCCCTTTCCATCACAATTAAATTTCGGTCTTTCATTTTTCTCAAATGCTGAGAAATAGCCGAAACATTCATATCCAGGATGTCACTCAAATCACAGACACACAATCTTTTTTCGCTAAAAAGTAAGTAGAGTATTTTCAATCTCACACTGTTCCCAACCAAAGAAAGGCCATTGGTTAAATAGTCAAACGACTCGTGTAAACCCGAAACGGTGTCTTTGCAGCGATGTATTTGAGATATATCGGCTTGTTGCCTGATGCAAACATTGTTTTCCATGCTTTAAAGGTATACTTATTTATTATTTAAGCAAATGCTAAAATAATAATTCCTTGATGAAAATAACGTGTGTTGAATCTATTTTCATAGCAGCCCAATCCAACGCTTTTGCGTTAATTTTTTGAGTGGTTAGACTAATTCTGAGTAAGCACATCAAGCAAATAAACTACTTTAAAGCTTAAATAGTATGAGCCTTATGAACGATAGAGTTTATAATTGTGGCTCATTGTTGTTAAATTTAACAAAACAACAGCATTTCTTTAATCAAGTATTATTTATTAGTAAGGTGCGAGTGTATTTATTTTTGATCTATTTTAGGAGCCTGAGCAAAAAAATGCCATCTAGTAATGATTTGTTATAAAAGATTGTAAACATGAAAATTAGAACTATTGAGGAATTTATAACTGCATTAAAAGTTCTACATGCGAGTTTGAAAGAACCAGACGACATTATAAATCTATGGTTTCGTGGAGAAAGCCAAAATGATATCTTGACTCCTCTAATGCCTAAAGCATATAGATTATATAATGACCCAAATGAGGAAGAAGTCTATAATCAAACAAAATCCATTGAAGGGAATTTCAAAGCCGAGTTTGGCAGGTATTCTTTGCCATATTTATCTTCAAAAGGTATTCCAATTAATAACTGGAATGAATATATGTTAATGCAGCATTATGGTCTTAAGACGAGATTACTTGATTGGTCAGAAAGTGCATTAATTGCTTTGTTTTTTGCTATAGAGAATCTTTCCGATAATGATGGGCGAGTTTGGATAATGAATCCTCATAAATTAAATAAATATACGACGGACAAAATCCACCCTAATAACGAAGGGTTTGATCTTATTTTGACCCCAACAGAAGGAGAGAAAACCTCCTTATTTGACGAGTCAAAAAAATGGCATATTAATGAATTATTGAGAATGTATCTTGAAATGGATTTTAATCTAAATAAAACGAAAACGCATTTTTATCCATTAGCCATATTACCGCCTTTATTAGACGAGAGAATGAGTATGCAAAATTCATGTTTTACAATCTTTGGTAATGTAGTAAACGGACTTTTGAAAATTAGAGGAAATGAAGAATTCTTGGATTATCTAATAATTGATAAAAACTTCAAGCGAACTATTAAAGAAGAATTGCGATGGCTAGGAATTTCACAACGAAATATTTTCCCTGGCTTAGAAGGGATAAGTAAATCTATTGGAGATAAATATAATATGGATCACCTTATTTTAAAAAGAACCATCTAATAATCATTGATTATTAGATGTAAACTATTAAAAATGTAGTAACTTTGTAATTACAAAAACTAAAGTTATGGAAGCTTTCATCATTCAAATTGGGAATTCAAAAGGATTGCGTTTGAGCAAAACCGTCCTTGAAAAATACAACATCAAAGACAAGGTAGAAATGATTCTTGAAAAAGGGCAAATCATTTTGCGTCCTATTGCTGCTCCTCGCAAAAATTGGGGAAAAGCCTTTAAAAAAATGGCAGAAAACGATGATGACAATTTGTTGATGGACGATGTGTTTGAGGATGAAAACTTGGAAGAATGGACATAAAGCAATACTTCGTAGTGCTTGTCAACTTAGATCCAATAATTGGTAGTGAGATAAAAAAGACAAGACCTTGTGTTATCCTTTCCCCTGATGAGATGAACATATACTTAAAAACAGTGGTTATTGCTCCTATGACAACTAACCTGAAGAAATATCCGACAAGGGTTTCTGTTAATCACAATAATAAAAAGGGCATGATAGCGCTAGATCAGATAAGAACCATTGATAAATCTCGAATTGTTAAGGTCTTTGAAAAGTTGACTGCGACGGAAGCCAACCATTGTAAAAAAGTACTCAAAGAAACATTCGTAGATTAATCCACACTACCTCAATGATTTTGGGAATTCATGTTTTTTATACGCCTTAATTTCTGCCGCTACTGACAGCAGGAGCCATAGCATTTGCTAGTGCTTTTAAAAATAACCCATCGCCGTGCCAAGGAACCTACCCGAAGACGTTACTCATTAACAAACAAAATCAAACGATTAATTTGTATGCATCGTATGGACAATGTAGTACACCATATGGTGGCGTAAATCTACTTGATTGGGGAATTGATTATGACTAGATTGTGAAAGAAAAATCAAGTGATAGAGGTGCTCAATGGATGCATTATAATATGACGATTAAGATGAGCTAATTGGATTATCAATTAAAGAAAGCCAAAACATCACTGTTTTGGCTTTCTTTATTAATCGTGGATAAGGTACTGTTAATTTCGTGGAGGCCTTTGTCCACCGTGCTTAGGTTTAGGAGCTTTATCAAATTCTTCCTTCGTAATGAATCCGTTTTGGTCGGTGTCTATTTTTGAAAAATCACGTTTAAGCGGTCCTTTTACTTCTTTCTTTGACAGCATGCCGTCTTTATTGGTATCCATTTGGGATAATAATTTTGAAAAGCTAGGCGGTTCTTGCTGACGACCTTGAGGCCTGTTTTGACTGTAAGCTTGATTGCTTAACAAAAACGTGGTTACCAATATCATGGCTGCTATTGCTGGTGTCTTGGTTTTTTTAATCATGATTGTTGTATTTATTGTACAAAAGCACTTGCAGCAGAAACTCGGCTGACATTATGCGATTTCATTTCGCTAATGGCTGAACTAAACTGGCCGTTTACATACGAATAACCGGAACGTTCGGCATCAGCATAGCCTTGCAGTAATACTTGTGCGTTAGTATAGATGCCATCCATTCTACTTGTTTCGAAAGAGGTTTCGATAAAGGATTTTACGTATCCTTTGTAAGTAGTAAAATAGGTCTCGTCGGCTTGGATGAAGTTTATTAGTGGCCAGTCAGTACCTACTTCTGTCATTTCTAAGGATATTGCTCCATCCATTTTTCCTGTTTGAAAAGCTTCATTATTGTCCCATACTACCCATTTTAATAATCCATCTGCGGGGTCGTGATACATGAAATAATTATGTGGCATTAAACCGTATGTGTCCCAGTTTTGAATGGTGTTATTTACGGCCAAGTATTTTAAGAAACCGTCCACATCAAAAACCGATTCTAAACTCTTTCTCCATTGTTCGGGATTGCTTATTCTGTTGCTTGCATGCAAATAATTGTACATCGCTTGGACGTCACTTTTATTACCCATTCCATTATTGGTTTTTAATGCGAAGCCATCAAGCGTAAATCCATTCTGAGCAAAACTAGCTCCATCATCCTCCGGTTTGTAACAATTACCAGTATTACTTCCGAAATAATCTTGAAGGAATGTATCGAAAATAATTTCACACATCGTAAACACTCCATAATACTCTGCTCCATCACCTTTGTTTATATACACTTCATAATATGCTGTATGAACTGCAGGTACTCCAAAGTTTCGAAATAAGTCATCAGCGGTTTTTTCTCTGATAAGGGAAGGGTCGTTGTAGTTGCTACGCATCGCTATTTCTTTAAAACCATAAAAGCGTTGATTTGAAATCCCTTCAAAATCTGCTTCAAACTCATCGAAATTAAATCGCAGAGGGAGCTTACCACTGTTAGCACGTAATGATGAGTTTCCTTTATAGCGGACTCCCACATGTTTCCAAACTAATCCATTAAAATAGATGTCTGCTGGAAAATAAGAAGGCTTTTCACTTTCGAGAGTTCCACCTGGTGCACCACCTCCTGGGGGGGCTCCACCACCAGGACCTCCTCCGCTGCTCTCTCCAACTTTGTCCGTCAAATCTTCTTGCATATCACACCATTCGTCAGCAGAAAACACAATGTCTATTCTATGTACTTTAGTATTGTCAAAAACGACATCATAATTTGCAGGATGCCCATTGTTGTGTGAAGCGAGCCCATCGTTTACTTGTCCATCAGGCACAAATATTTCTTTTTTGCAAGCCATAACACTTAGTAGTGCGAATAGGCTTGATATGATTGTTATGTTTTTCATTTTTTCTTGTGTTTGAAAGTGTATTGATAAGCAATGCCAATAATATTGGTGGTAACAGGGTAGGCTGTAAGCAGTTCTTTTTCCATTCTGAAAAAGGCATTGATTTTACCCATGTTTTTTAACTTATAAGTTGTCCCAAGCGTAAACCGTATTTTGTTAAAACCTTGATGATCTCCGTAGTCATTAAAAATTTCTGTAGAAAATTGCGGGGTAATACCCGATTTTTTTATGTTGTACTCAGACTCAAATTGAAAACGGAATGTTTTGTTGCTTTCATCTTCAACAACTAACTCGTTTTTTGCTTGGTATCGAACTCTGTATTGCAACAAAAACCGTTTAACCTTATGTTTGAACGCTACATCTGAATTCCACCTAAAAAAGGTTTCGTAGCCCTGTATAGTGCCTTGAGTGTCGTTATTTTTAATGTATCGAGCTCCCAGAGCAGTGCTAAAGTGTTTGCCAAGCTTTCTTTTTATATCTAACTCGGTAAAGTAGTTGTCTATGGTAGATGCATTATCATTAAACCTAAATTGCTGGTCTAATCTAATAGCCCAATTCTTGTTTATTTTATATTTGAGTTTTGCTGCTGACCAGACTTCGAGATCTCTAACCAAAAAATAATTGCCGTCTTGAGCAAAGGTGTCAAGAGACATTAAAAAGAATGTTAGGATTGGGAATATGCTGTATTTAAGTATTTTATTCATGTTCGATAAATTAGTTGATAGCAAAAAAGGAGCTATTGATTGAATTACTTTTCTTGTGGGCAGTCGTTGAAATTCTTGTTGGGATAGCATGTCTTGTCTGAAAACGTGTTAGAAAAGGAAATAACCAATTGTTTCATGATCTGAGTTTAAGTTTATTCCCTTTTAGACTACTAACTATTTAAAATCCTTCGGTGGAGGTGAATGTTTTTTACCCCCCAACAACACATGGTTTATGAATTCTTGCGTAAACACTTCAAAATAAGGCAGCTGTTCGCTGGTTAAAATTGATTTTAAATCTTGAAAATGTTGGTGAGTTACCTGAATTTTTTCCTTTTCTAATTGTTGAATCTCATTCAAAACCATTTCTTCGTCAACCTGCATTGTTGAAATTGACAAACTTTGAAAATAAGGTAAAAGCAATTCTTGTTGAAGCCTGTCAAGAGCATCCATTTTTTGATGATGGTCTTTTGCCATATTATTAAATATTGCTTCTTGCTCGGTATTTAAATGAAGGATGTTGACTGCATGCGACCTAAAATTGTGCAGTGGTGCTTGCCTTGGAGGCCTTGGCTTGGTTAATGTGAAGAATGCAAGAATAGCTAAGTTCAGTAGAATCAAACTTCCAATGGCATATTTGTAATATGTAAGCTGTTTCATGACTAATAGATTTGATAAGTAGATAGTAGTGGTTGATTGTATACCACTGCAACGGCATCATCGTTGGTATTTATTTCTGTATTTTGAGTGTAGTAAAATACAGATGTAATGTTGACGAAAATCACAATTGCGGCAGCAGCGGCGTATTTCCATTGAAAAATAGGAATAACCTTACTTGTTGAAATCTCATTTTCAATTTTTGCATATAAATCAGCGGATGGCTGCACGCGGTTACTGCCTTTCATGCTGTTGAAAACATCCTCCATCCATTGCTCTTTATATTCATTCATTTTGTTCGTTGTTTTCTAATTAGACATTTATTTTTTCAATTTCCTTCGGTGTGGATATAAATTTCCTAACTCATTTCGCATATTAGTTTTAGCTCGTTGCAATAAAGATTCAACTGCCTTTAGCGAAGTTTCCATGATGTCGGCGACTTCTTGGCGAGGCAATTCTTCGATGTAACTTAGTATAAAAGCGGTTTTCTGTGAGTTAGGTAACTTACCTAATACCTGATATAAGATTGCAGCATTTTCTTTATTTTCAATTAAAACGCCAGGGTGGTTAAAATCTACGGATTGGTTCTCCGTTGGTGTATCGTCGACTATGGAGAGTTTGTTTTGTTTCTTGATGTAGTTTAAGCAAGTATTCACAACAATCCTGTAAATCCATGTGTTGAGCGCAGAGTCCCAATTGAATTTAGCAGCGTATTTGTATATTTTTACAAATACGTCTTGTGTAATATCTTGAGCTGACTCAGCATTTTTGGTGTAACTAATGGCAATATTGTATACCTTATCAGAATAGGCTTTATAAAGCGCTGCAAAGGCATGCTTGTCGCCATTGATAATTGCTTGTATTAATTCTTGCTCGTTATTCAACTAATAATTTTAAGATGTGTATTTCTTTTTTCCAGGTTAATAACGCAACATGAAGGATTTCGTGTTAGAACGATGTATTTGCGATAGAATTAGTTTTTCGCAAGAAATTATTTGTTGGTAAGCAAGGTTTGTGAAGACTGTTTGCTTTTAAATTATGTTTGGTTTATAATTTTTTTGTAAAAAATTATACCAGCGCGATTTATATGCTCTACTAGGTCGTTGTTTTTTATTTTATCAAAAATCGACAAATCCATTAGGTAAGGTAAAAGCAAGTCGTCAAGTTTTGTTTCAATTTTAATGAGTTTACCTAAGTCAACACTGCCGATAATGCTTAAATCTATGTCAGAGTTAGCTCTATAATTACCTTTAGCACGAGAACCATATAAAATTACTTTTTCAATTTCTGGATACTCACAAAAAACTGATTTTATTTTATCAATATCACATTCTTTTAATCCGTACATTATTTTTTGTCAAATAAATTGTGTTGCTCTCCTGATCTTTTAGATTCCATAGTTTTTTGAAATGATAAAAAAGCAGAGTGATATTCAGCTATTATTTTGAGGTAAATCTCATTAGCAGTTTCTTCATTATATGTGTGAGATGTTTTAATTCTACTTTTAATCATTTCCATCCAGATGTCACCATTTTCTATAAGTTTAGAAGAAAAGGCTTCTCGTATTGCATCTCTCGAACCACTAATTTCTGAATTCCCTTGATAATAAGCATAATCTTTCATGACATTCCAAGCCATCTCATAAGTGTATTCAAAACGTTGAATCAACCCTTCTTTTATTATTTCCTCAAGTACTAATTCAGCACTTTCATCTCCTAGAACTGATTCTTTTTTTGCTAAATCGGTCTTGATATAATTAACTGCTTCAGAAAGTTTTGATAGTGCTCTATTAAAATTAGATAACCTCCGTTCCCATCGTATGTCATTTTTATTAGGTGTATCCATCTTCTTTCAGATTTTTGCTAAAAAAAAAGTTTAACTTAAGTCAATAGTAAAAATAGATTAAGGCTTAAAGAATACATTATATCTATTGTTCGAATATCTCAGACAGCATTCTTCGAGAGTTTTAGAGAACTGCTTGTTAGAAATTCAAGCTAAAGCTTTTAAGTGTTACCTCAACTGTCCATTTTTTATCCCTTTTTTCTTTTTACGTTTCCGTTTTCCGGCATTAAGGTCAACCGGTTTTTCACCAGGGCCACATTTATCTTGTCGGCGCATCCACCGGTTTTTGAACTGGAGTGTAAACATAATAGGACGTTGGCCTACTAAATAATGCTTTCGGGCACTGCTGTTGATAGAAAAATCGCTTAAATCAAAGAGAGGCATCTCTACTTTAGGAGTCAGGTACCAGCGGTCTCCAATAGAAAATCCATACCCAATAGAAACATGCGATTGCATGATCCACGGGTTGTTGTCAGTCGATTGAAAAGCCGCAGCCAATAAATCGTCTTCACGCTGGTCAAGCACTCGGTAATTGACATCGGCACCTATGCCTATTTTTAGGAAATTGTAATAAGCCAACTGAATAATACGGTTGAAGTTTACTGTGAAGGTTGCTTGCAACTCTTTCCAACCAGGTTGTTGCTCCAAAGTTTTAGGCTCGCTGGCACCAATGGTTCTGATGATGGTTTGGTCTTCTGCACCAGCAAAATATTTTACACCTAGGCCATAATCAATATCATTGATAATTATTCCTCTTGGAAACCAATGGTGTAATCCGAAATTGAAAACACCTCCAAATTTTGCTTGAGCGCTTGCATCAATTTGGTAGGCAGTATCGTTTTTTTGGAAAGAAAAAGATTCGTCCAATTGGTTCAACTGGTAGGTGGCACCTGGTTCTATTACCCATCCTGTGTTGTGATATCGGATGAGGTCAGGAAACAATTCAGGTTTGTTAGACTGTCCAACAACAATACTACAAATCAATAAACCAACAAAGAATAGGACTAATTTCATTCGACCATACTTAAGATTTCATGCTCTATTTCATCACTATCCCAGCGGGTTTCGATATCTGTTTTACTCATGATTTTATCCATGATAAGCTCCTGTCGTTTTCCAGCTGCTAAAGCTTCGCTGTAAGGAATGTTGCTAAACGTAACTTGAGAGTATAACGGCATCCACTTGTCTGGATTACGTTCGAATAGTCTTTTTTCTATTTTCTTGCGCAGTAAAAACGAAGTGTCGCCCGTTTTATCACGCATTTCAATAAAATTTTTGACAGCCAATTCTGCCATTGCATCAGCATCAACCGAACGCGTTTTTCCAAATCGACGAATAAGATCTCCAATATCTTCCCCGTTTTCCAAGGCACCATCAAACAAGGTACAATCTTCAAAACCAGAGTTCATTCCTTGTCCGTAAAATGGGACGATGGCATGAGAAGCATCGCCAATAAGACCAATTTTATCTTGGTAATTCCATGGTTTACATTTGATAGTCACCAACGAACCTGTTGGATTTTCGAAAAAATCTTGCGTCAAAGTAGGCATCAATGCAACAGCGTCAGAAAACGTATCATTAAAAAAGGAAACTACCTTTTCAGGCGTTGTCAAGCTAGCAAAAGAATGTTTGCCTTCGTATGGAAAAAATAAAGTACACGTAAAGCTGCCATCAAGGTTTGGTAAAGCAATAAGCATAAACTCTCCTCTTGGCCAAATGTGCAATGAGTTGCTGTCTATTTGATGGGCTCCGTCTTTGGCTGGTATCAACAATTCTTTATATCCATGCTCCAAATAGTTTTGAGAATAATTGAAGCGCTCTGTTTTTTGCAAACGGGTTCTTACCGCTGAAAAAGCACCATCAGTTCCAAAGATGTGGTCATAGGCTGGGCTTTTTACTGCTTGGCCATTTACGTCAAAAGCTATGGAGTTGGTTGATAAATCAATGTCTGTGCATTTATGAGAAAAGTGAATAGTCACTTCAGGCTTTTCTTCTGCCGCAGTGATTAGTAATTTGTTTAGCCCCCCTCTTGAAACCGAGTAAATCGCTTGACCTTCTTTTCCGTATGGTTGATACATGATTTTACCATCAGGCATATGTATACATCTCGACTTCATAGGAATGGCCATGTCGGCTACCCGTTTGTCAATACCTGCCAATCGTAAGGCTGTCCAACCACGCTCCGATAAAGATAAGTTGATAGATTTCCCGCCTATCATGCTTTGTGCACGCATGTCGGATCTTCCTTCATACAAATCTACTTTATACCCTCGTTTTGCAAGCAGTACAGCTTGTAAACTTCCAACCAATCCGGCACCTAATATGGCAATTCTTTTCATCTAATTTTTTTTAATAATTTGAAAAATACTAACAAATTTTTGTACCTGCTTTTAAAATCTGTCCAAATTGATACACATCTTCAAAAGAGTTGTACAAAGGAACAGGGGCAATACGAATCACATTCGGCTCTCGCCAGTCTCCAATAACACTGTTAGCCACTAAGTAATCAAATAATTCTTTTCCTTTTCCAGTAACCAAAATAGAGAGTTGGCAACCTCTTTCTGCTGAGTCTTTTGGTGTAATTATTTCAAAACTTGTCCCTTCAGCCTCGTCTGATATTTGATTGACCACAAATTCCAAATACCCTGTCAATTTAGCTTGCTTAGCGAGCATCTTTTCCATGCCAGCTTCTTCAAAAATGTCAAGGGATGATTTTATGGGAGCTAATGCCATAACGGGAGCATTACTCAATTGCCAGCCATCAGCTCCTTGCATGGGTACAAAACCAGGTTCCATTAAAAAACGGGTTTCTTGGTCGTAACCCCACCAGCCAGCAAATCGTGGTAAATCGTTGTTGTTGCCATGTTTTTCATGCACAAAAATACCACCAATGCTTCCTGGGCCAGAGTTCAAATATTTATAGGTACACCAACAAGCAAAATCGACTTGCCAGTTGTGTAAGTCTAATTTTACGTTTCCGACAGCATGCGCTAAATCAAACCCTACTTTAGCACCTACTTTATGTCCCGCTTCGGTTATACGTTGCATGTCCATTTTTTGGCCGGTATAATAATTCATACCGCCAATCATGACCAAAGCTAGTTCGTCGCCCGCTTTTTCAATAGCCGCAATAATATCTTCTTGGTGAATTAAATGCTCTCCTTCTCTAGGGCCGACTTCTATTAATGCTTCTTTGGGATCTAAGCCGTGAAATTTTACTTGAGTTTCCAGCGCATATTGATCGGAAGGAAAAGCTTTTGCTTCACAAATTATTTTAATTCGTTTTCTTTTTGGTTGATAAAAAGAAACCATAAGAAAATGTAAATTTGCTGTCAATGTGTTCATCAATACCACCTCTGATTCTTTTGCTCCAACGAGCATAGCCGAACCCGATTTGAAGCGATGATGATACTCGAACCAAGGGTTTTTTCCATGAAAATGGCCTTCTACTCCTAGGTTTGCCCATGAGTCCAACTCGTCGATGATAGCTGCTTTGGCAGTTTTTGGTTGTAAGCCTAAAGAGTTGCCTGTGAAGTACAAAGCTTGTTTGTTATGAATGGTTGGGAAATGAAATTTTGATCTAAAAGATTTCAATTCATCTTGTTCGTCACAAGATAAAGCATAAGACAAGTTGTTTTCGTAATTCATACGTAAGCGGAATTAAATATTTTTGTACAAAAATAGCATTTAAGGTGCATTGGCACGAAACAATAAACATTACATGAAAAAAACTAACTCAGAATCACTCTTTGAAAAAGCAAAAACGTATTTCCCTGGAGGGGTAAATTCTCCCGTACGTGCTTTTAAATCGGTTAACGGAGCACCTTTATTTATGAAAAAAGGCGATGGTTGCCACATTTGGGACGAAGACGATAATCAATTCATTGATTTTTGCTGTTCATGGGGGCCATTAATTTTAGGACACAATAATCCGCAAGTGCGAGAATTGATAAAAGCTACTGTTGATAACGGGACTTCTTTTGGAACACCTACACGCCTTGAAAATGAACTGGCAGAATTTATTTTATCGAGAAATAGATTCATTGAAAAAATTCGTTTTGTAAGCAGCGGTACGGAAGCTGTGATGTCAGCTATTCGTTTGGCAAGAGGGTACACAGGTCGAAATAAAATCATCAAGTTTGAAGGCTGCTATCATGGTCACACCGATGCACTTTTGGTGAATGCTGGTTCTGGCTTGGCTACTTTAGGAATTTCTTCTTCGGCTGGTATTCCAGCAGGTTTTACCAACGAAACGATCGTATTACCTTTAAACAACAAAGAAGCTATCTACAAAGCCTTAGAGCAATACAAAGACGACATTGCTTGTATTGTTATTGAGCCTATTCCAGCAAATAACGGCTTGTTGCTTCAAGACAAAACATTTTTACAATTCTTAAGAGAGGTTTGTACGGAACATGGAATGTTGCTGTTTTTCGATGAGGTAATTTCAGGTTTCCGCATAGGTTTTGAGGGAGCTGCTGGATACTATGACATCGCACCAGACATTATTACCTATGGTAAAATAATTGGCGGTGGACTTCCGGTAGGTGCTTATGGTGCTAGTGCAAAAATAATGAGTGAAATTGCCCCAGACGGACCAGTTTACCAAGCGGGAACATTGTCAGGAAATCCTGTTGCCATGGCTGCGGGATTGGCTCAATTAACAGAATGCGCAAAGCCACGTTTTTACGAATTGTTGGAAGAAAAAACCATCACGTTTGTCAATCACATTAATGCCCATGCACGAAAAGCGCAATACAACTACCGATTGTTTAGTTTGGGAAGTGTGTTCTGGATGGCATTTACCGATAAAGATGAAATAAAAGCTGCGAGCGACATTGATGCTGCTAGCATGTCTATTTTTAAAGAATTGCATACAATTTTGTTAGGGCAAGGTGTTTATTTAGGTCCTTCAGGATACGAAGTAGGATTTGTGTCGGAAGCACATACACCTGAAATATTAGCCGAAGCAGCGCAAAAGTTTTGCAATGGATTGGATCAGATTTTAGGAAAGTAAGATACCGAATACGGCAGAAATAATCATAGTACCATCTACGAGGAACGAATAAAACAATTCGTTCCTCTTTTTTTTTGCCATCACCACAAAACAAATCGCAATTCCATAAGCTATCAATTGACCAAACATATACTGAGTAGAATAAAGGTTGGTTTGTAGGTAAACAAAAACGATCGCTAGTGTCAAGGCAAACACCCCAATGCCAACAGAGGCTTTTACGCCTATTACTTGTGGCAAGGTTTTTTGTTCTAGTTTGTCAAAGTTCACATCGCGAATATCAAACGGTATGGTAATGGCGAAAATGAATAAAAGTTTTTCTAAAAATAAGAGTGAAGTGTCTGAATACGGTAGCTCGAATTGAACCACTGGTAAAAAGACCATAAAAGCAGACCATACACCTGCCACTACTAATATCTTCATTCCTGAAATATCCCGTAACGCTTTTCTAGGTTTCTTTTTCCCGATAAACTCCACCACATAGGCCAAAGAAATGATGCCAAGAATAATCAAAAATAAAAAGGAGGGTAAGTGTAAAAATTGTACCGTATAAAATCCTCCAACTGTTCCAATAATGGCTAAAATCACCAGCCATGCTCTATGATCTACGACCCACTGATACCGAGATGCTTTTATCAATCTGGCTTTTCTAAAGCGATAAAGCCTATGAAAGTTGTACAAAAACAAGGTGCCAAAAAAGGTGAGTAGCGATAAGTTGGTGCCATCAACATGCAATACCTTACAAGACTGCTGCATCATTAGTCCTGCAGCCAAAGCAATATAGATATTGCTAAATACAATCCATCGCAACCATTTCATGGAACAATTTCTATAAAAATTTACAGATAAAACACTCAAGAAAAAATATCTGCAAATATTTAAATAAGGTCTTGCATATACCCTTTGTCTATGCTAAAATTGAATTATATTTGTATCCAAACTTTTAAACAAAACAACATGTCTTTAGAGTCTTTTGCTTC
>JBLIDJ010000013.1:0-34209 GCA_047634195.1 Flavobacteriales bacterium | reverse complement strand
AATATACATTAGAAACCTATAAAGTTGATACTCTATCTGAAAGTATTTATTCCTATTGCTGGGATAATGATGGATGTAATAGAATAAGTTATTACACCAACGAAAACCAAACAGGCTTTTTTAACGTGCAGTACGTCGATTCGGCGCGTCAAATTATCAGTGGCACCTTTAATTTTAATGCTGAGGCAACAAATGGAGAAACCGTGTGTGTAACAGACGGTCGATTTGATATGTGGTTTGAAGTACAGTAAGGGTTTTAGTATTGAGTAAAAAGTAATGAGTAATTAGTACAAAGTAATTAGTGCAAAGTAGCGTGTTAGGTATGGAATAAAAAGTTTGTCTTAAATAAACAAAAACAGCTTAAGCAAGAGTTATTACAGGTACATAGATGTTAAAAGGAGTTTTAGTCGATAATTTATAGATAAAAAATTTGCATATAAGAATTATAATAAGTAATATTATCTAACTTTTTGAAACAAAACACGCGTGTAAGCCCAGCATTCCTAAGACCTAACATCCCGAATTTCGATAGCTATCGGAACGGGACAGGCTTTAAAAAATGAAAAAAATAACATTGTTCTTATTGCTGCTGCCTTTGTTTGCCTTGCAATGCAAAAAAGACAAAGACAAAAACGATTGCCCCAACGGAGACAAAGCGTGCGAACTAGCCAAACTACCACCCTTAACCACTAAAAGCGAAAACACCTTTGGCTGTTTGATAAATGGTGAAGCTCTATTGCCTAAAGGTACATGGGGTGCCAATGGAATTCAGTTTGATTTTTCACAGACTATTTTCAGCCTTAAGGTTAATAATTTTGGGAAAAGTAATATTAAAGATACCAAGCATTTTGCAATTAATGGCATTCAGTTTAAAACCATTTATAATCAAGAAAAAGAAATAAGAATTTACTATAGTAATCAAATAAATGAATGTTCTATTGACTCAAGAGACACCTCCAGTTATATAGGGAATTTAACCTTTGAACGTTTTGACACCTTAACCCGTGTTTTTTCAGGTTCGTTTGAATTCACACTATTTCCAGATTCGAATTCAGAGGATTTACAATGCGAGACCATTTTTATTACACACGGACGTTTCGATTTAAAAGATTAACCATAAAAATACATACCAATTATGAAAACAAACATTTATTACTTATTACTAGCCTTTGCATTGCCCCTCATGGCCATGCAGTGCGAAAAAGATAAGCACAGAGGCGTGATTGATACCTGCCGATTAAGTGGCGATAGTTGCGAATTGGCCAAACTACCACCCCTAACCACTACTGGCGAAAACACCTTTGGCTGTTTGGTAAACGGTCAGGCTTTTTTGCCTAAAGACAACCAATATTACAAAGGGTTGAATTTTGACTATTATCAAAGCGTATTTAGCTTAATAGTTTCTAATCATAATTCATCTAATATTAATTATAAAATTTTAAGTTTTGGCGGTAAACAATTAGATCAAGAGTTTAATACCCATGAAAATTTAACTTCAACTTATGCAGGGAATTATTGTGATTACTACGGTAGAAGAGGTGAACACGATACACTTGCATATAACGGAGAATTGTTTTTTGAGCGTTTCGATACTATTAACCGAATTTTCTCTGGAACATTTCATTTTACTTTTTTTCCTAATAGTATTAACTGCGACACCATTTTTATTACACACGGACGTTTCGATGTAAAAGATTAACCATAAAAAATACATGCAATGAAAAAAATAATGATACTGTGCACACTTAGTGCATGGATAAGTACAGTTGATGCGCAAACTAGCGCATCGGGCACTTTTTTTGATGAGCTACATAACAAGTTTACGGGCTTTAACATGAGTCAGGCATCAACTGGCATAGTAACCGATTTAACCCTTCGCATGGCACCACTCGAATGGTTCGATGGCACTTTGCAAACCAATAGGTATGTAAGTAGCGATTTGTGGAAAGCAGCATATTTAACGTTATACACCAGTCAGCTAGACAATGTAAGCACCTTACAACACCCTAGTAATACTTACCGTCCGTACTATAGCCAAGCAACCGAAACGACTCCCATACCAGTAGGTATACTGCATTACCATTACAATAAATTAAAACCCGATGCTTATGTAAATGCAGAAATTGATTACCAAAATGGGCATTATGTAAATGTGGCTAACAAAAACCCAATTAGCTTACACACCTTGTTTGCTGCAGCACCTGTGCTCGATTATGTTACCAGCACCAATGTAACATTTTCGTTTCCTGCTGCTATGCAATATACCAATGTAGGAGCAAGTTTAACCACCTTATCTGTTGATTTTGGTGACGGAAATGGATTTACCAATGTTTCGGTTAATGGTACGCAAACTATAAACTACCAACAAGGAGGTTTAAAAACATTGGTATTTAAAGCCACATACACCAATGGCATAGTACTACAAAGTCACACCCAGTTTATGGTTGATGTGCCAATAGCTCCAAAAAGATATCCTTTTATACCAGATAATCAAATTACGTTTACTCCAACAGCTAGTCATAGCGGAGGCACACTGTATATTGGTTATGGCTGCAATAATACGACCATTAGTAAACCTCTTTTGGTAGTAGAAGGTTTTGACTCTGAGAATACTACTGAATATAATAGCTTCTTGGGAAAATTATTGCAGATTAATAATGGCGGAAATGAATTAAACGATTTACTTGACAACGAAGGTTACGACTATATGTACCTCGATTATAATAACCCTACCGATGACATTAGGCGTAATGCTGCATTACTGGAAGACGTGTTGGGTTTAATTAACGAACGTAAAGAATTAAATAATAGCGCCGAAAAAAATGTGGTTATAGGCGAAAGCATGGGAGGTTTGGTAGCAAGATATGCGCTACGTAAAATGGAGCTAGCGAATAAAGACCATGAGGTAGAAAAATACATTTCGTTAGACGCACCTCACAGAGGAGCAAATATACCGCAAGGAATACAAGCCTTAGTTGCCTATCTAAATTCATTGGAGTTATGTGTAGGTTTTGCTTTTACGAGAGAGTGCATTAATTTATCGGAAGATTTCCCTGATATAAGTAAAGGATTAACGTTACTTAATTCAACAGCTGCAAGGCAAATGTTAATGGTTCGCTCTACCCACCCAAGCATCTTGCCAAGTTTGTTTAATCAGTTTCAAACAGAAATTAACCAATTAGGTTTTCCTCAAAATACCAAGCAAAACATTGCAATAAGCAATGGCTCTCAAGACGGCGTAAGAAATCCGGATGTTACAATAGGTAGTCCATTGTTATCATTACACATAACCGCCGATGAGCTAATAAACAATCATGTTGGCAATAAAGATATAAGAGGTTTTTTAAGAGGCTTGGTCGATATAGGTTTAGCAGGAGTTGATTTTGGTATAGATATTTATCCATTACCTGGTAAATACGACAATCAAAGTTTCAAAAATTTGGTGTGCGATGCTACTTTAAGTATTCAATATTTACTTGGCCTAGAAGCAACAAATTACCCCGAATACAAAGAAGAACGTGCAACCACTACCCAATATGACAATGCCGCTGGCGGTTTATATAGTTCAAGCATAATAGTAGGCGAAATTGCAGACCCATTAATTGCGAGCAAGTTACAATTGGTTAATTCTTTTTGTTTTATACCTACCAATAGTGCTTTAGCTTTAAATGGAGGATATAACCAATTAAATAGAAACCTTAGAAACTTGGACTTAGAAACCACTAATTTTACTTCTTTCGATAACTACACAGCACCTTTGTACACCTCCTGGGCTGATGATTTTGATAACGAAGGGCATACTAACATAACAGTTGGTAATGCTACCTTTATAACAGATTTATTAGCAAATCCAAATTTCAGTCTTAATAATACTCAAAATTTAATCCAAGATTTTAATTTTGGAGTAGGGTTGAGTAATACTACATCTAAGAATATAAGCAATAACGTAACGGTTACCAATTCTATACTAAATGTGAATAATGAGGCTATAAACGTTGGACTGCTTGGCACCACAATTGACCGTCCAATTGAAAATGAATTTGAACTTGTAGTTAATGAAAATTGCTTTGGAGGTAAATCAACTTTGACACTAAATAATAGTTCATTTGTAATAGGAAGTGGAAATCATCAAGCTGATGTTACATTTAATGATAATGCGGAATTAATTGTAAATTATGGAGGGCAGCTAGTTGTTAATGATGGTTCGGAATTAATTTTTAAATCAGGCGCTAATTTTATTTTAAAGTCAGGCAGTTCTATTGATGTTAATGGAAGTGGAAAAATTATTATAGAAACTGGAGCTAACTTTTTAATAGAAGCGGGATCAGTTATTAACTTAAATAACTCAGTTTCAGAAATAAGAGTTTATGGAAATTGTAATTTTGTAAGTTTAAGTAATAATAACTTTTCTTTTTTAGGTGAAGGCCAAGCTATTTTTCATAGTGGAAACCTAAATATTAACAATAATACTATTATAATTGATGGTGTTAAAGTTGAGTTAGTAGGAGTATCAGAATTAAATTTGGTTAGTGAATCAACAGCAATTATTTTCTTAAATGATGGGGAGTTAATAGTAGAAAGTAATGTTAATTGGAATGGAATAAATAATTCTCTAACTATTGAGGGTCAAGGAGCATTATTGTTATCTCCTGAAAATGATTTTATCTTAAATTTAACAGACAACAATGGTTTAATACTTAATAGCGGTAGCACCTTAATATTGGCTGAAAATACACGCTTAAACTACGGTGTTGGGTCTACAATAAAATTAAATGAAGGCGTACTAGTTATACGCAACAAAATGGAAATAGCAACGGGTGCTACGTTTACTTTTAGCAGCGATGCGGGTTATGATAATGGAACTTTGCGTTTTGCACCATACGAGCCTGATTATTTTATGGTAGCAGGGAGAGGTAGTAGGTTTGTGTTGCCAACCAGTACTTCTAGCAAGCCAGTATTGGACATTCAAGAAAATACAAGCTTAGGTGATAATTTTCAAACAGGAGACTATTTTGATAGAGTGGAGTTAAGTGGTAGCCATATAAATGTGGCTACTGGCAAATATCTACACACAGGTGCACCTGTGTTACGTATGGATCGTACCACCATAACAGGAGGTGGGACAATATCAGTTCACTGACCTTCTGCCCTTGCAACAAATGGAAGCAACTTTCATCAAATAAGCAACTGTATTTTTGATGGCAGTATTTTATCGAATGCACCCAATAGTTTAAATCAAAAAGAAAACTTGACAGTGACAAGAAGCCTGTTCAAAAACAAAGCAAAATTATTTAATACATATTTGCATGGCATGAGTGCTTCGAATTGCACATTCACCCAGCATTCCAACATTGTTTGTTATAATGGCTTAAACAGTGAGTTTGTGGATTGTACATTTTCAGGATATAAAAATTTGG
Source organism: Flavobacteriales bacterium (assembly GCA_047634195.1). Lineage (GTDB taxonomy): Bacteria > Bacteroidota > Bacteroidia > Flavobacteriales_D > Luteibaculaceae > JBLIDJ01. The sequence continues at coordinate 28,792 of JBLIDJ010000013.1, read as the reverse complement.
ACACTCCAGCCATCACATTAGTCGCATCGTATTTTCCAGTAAAGCTAAAAGGAAATACAATTACAAACTATAGAGTGGGTGTTCTTGCTAGAAATAGAGCACATTATGGCATGGCTTGTAACGTCATTGCCGATAATGAAATAGGATTGTCTCATATCTTATTGTCAGATGTGATAATCGCTGGTGCTAATCAAGGGTACAATACCATTGTCAATAACTCATCGAGCAATGTGTATATAAATTTTGGTGAATTCATAGATTTTCATGGAGGAGGAAATGCTCTTTTCAATGACCAAACCACAGGAGGTAATCGGAGAATTCTCAGTGGTATTTTCAACTCAGACCAACAAATACAATGTAATAGTTCTGGTGAAGAATATTATGAATGCACCAACAATCAATGGTCTGAAGAAAATCCTTTGGCAAAACCAACCAGTTTCCCTGAAAAATTTAATTTAAGAAATTTGGATCCCGTTTCGTGCACGAGTTGCCCTATTCCCGTGAGAGATATACTTCCAAAAGAATATAAAAGGTGTCCTTACATAGATGAGATAGGTGTTGATTACCCAGTTTACCCAGCATTGACAAAACCAGTTGGTCATATCCCAGGAGAAACTTACGTAGATGTTTGTCCTTCTTGCCCTACACTCCAAACAAAAGACTTTATGGGAACACCCCTAACTTACGCAATTAACGAAGCTGCCTTGTTAGGCTCGTTTAACGATGGTAATGATGACCTAAAGTCATTGGAGTTGTATCGACAAATATTAACCTACGATTATCCAGAACGTAATGAAGAAGTATACACGCGCTTGCAAAAAGCATACATCTATGCTAAAGCTGCTGCCAGTGGTTTGTTGGCCAATAACCAACAGATTGAAGTAGAAACAAGAATGCAAGACATCCATCGTGTTTATAACCCTGAACTTTTTGAAGGACATAGTGCGTTGGATATTATCTTGTACGACATGGATAAGGCAGAGTTTGAGCAATATGTTGGGCGCATAGAAATCACGCTGAGTCAATTAACTGATTTGGTAGAAAAAACCAATGGGGATTTACAAACCATGCTTCTCCAAAACATTGCAAAGGTAAGTGCCCACATACAATATTTGACAGGCGAAATTCCTTGGGATGATTATATGGATACTATTCAAAGTCTGGTGGGTCCTGATGGGATTATAATTGGACACGGTCCTAGTGGATATGGGTGTTTTGGTATCCCTAACAACAATGGTAATCAAAGGACACAATCAACCAGTGTTAACGCTAATTTTACTGTTGCAGAAAGCAAGCCTGCAGCATCACAAAAATTGAAAATAAAGGATAGCATACTTGTACCAGTATTTTCTATTAACCCTAATCCTGCGCGAGAAAAAGTGCTGGTAAGTGTTGCTAACAAAAAAGTAACACAGCACATTCGATTAGTTGATATTTCTGGGAAAGAAATGATGGCACCCTTGGTGCTGGAAAATGAGTTGATTGAATTTAGTGTGCGTGAAATACCGGTAGGTATTTATTTTGTGCAACTCTTTGAAAACAATGTGTTGGTGAACACCCAAAAACTACTGATTATAAAATAGTGCGGCATTGGTCGGCGATAGTTATACTATCGCATAGCCAGTTTTATTCTTGAATGATAAAAGATAAACCCCTGACAGGTTTCAGCAACCTGTCAGGGGTTTTAATATGAAATAGGAATAATTTGCTTATTTATAAATGTTAGCGTTTACTTCTTATTTCTTCGGTTGGCATTTTTGTCGCCACGTGTTTTGGCTTTTTTGTATTTCGCCTCAATCTCTCGTTTGTAAGAACCCCCTAAGTTTTCTTTCATGTTTTTTTCTTTCTTCTCATGAAAGGCTTCCCCCGAATTGGTCAATTTTTTAAGCTTGTGTGGAGAGCCACCCATGCCCATTTTTGGTCTTTCATCGGGAGTTAATTCCTTTGATACGGCTACTTCTTCTGGGAACAACAAGGTATCAATCTCCATGTCCATCAACAATTCTATGCTTATTTTATCGTCTGTTTCAGCGTCGGTGTAAAAAAGTATGGAATGTCCAATCTTCTCCGAACGACCGGTTCTACCAATACGATGCATGTAGTTTTCAGGGAACGCAGGTGTGTCGTAATTAACAACGTGAGAAATTTCGTTTAAATCCAAACCACGCGACATCACATCGGTCGTGACTAAGATATTGATCGTTCCTTTTTCAAAATCCTCAATGGTTCTAATACGGTGGTTTTGCGATTTGTTGGAATGAATAATACCTGTTCTGGCATTAAAGCCATCTTGTTGTAGGCAACTAAAAAGCCTATCCGCACTTTTTTTGTTTGCAACAAATACTAACACCTTGCGCATGTCGAGCTTGGTGCGTATCAAGTGACCAAGCAAATTAAACTTGGTGTAAAAATTTTTGACAGGGTAGGCGCTTTGCTGAATGTTGTCAAGGGGAGTACCACTGGCAGCGATCACCACTTTTTCGGGTTTCACAAAAAAGTCAGAAATCAACTCATCTACTTCATCGGTCATGGTTGCCGAAAACATGATGTTTTGACGCCTTTCGTTCAGCAATTCAAATAGGTTGGTTAGCTGAAAACGGAAACCAAGATCAAGCATGACATCTACTTCATCAATCACCAGTTTGTTTACTGATTTTAATTGTAGCGCGTTGTTTAAGGTAAGGTCGTACAACCTTCCTGGGGTAGCCACTAAAATATCGGTACCCATAGCTATGCTCTGACGTTGGGTGTTAATATTGGTACCACCAAAGACCCCCAAAACCCTTATGTTGACATAGGTTGTGAGGCTTTCTATCATTTCCACTACTTGTATCACTAATTCCCGTGTAGGAACTAAGATGAGGACACGTGGTGGAATTTGTTTCGAAAACTTTAATTGCTGAAGTAGGGGCAAACCATAAGCAAACGTTTTTCCAGTTCCTGTTTGAGCAATACCCACCATATCTTTACCAGATAATATGACAGAATAAGCTGCAGTTTGAATAGGAGTTGTTTGTTCAAACCCTAATTCATCGATTGCTTGTTGAAGGTATTTGGAAAGATTTAATTCTTGGAAGGTACTCATGGTATGGAAATGCCGTTAGTTGGTGCAAATATACGGGTTAAACCTGCATCAATGTGTCTTTAATTGACAATTGCTAGGATGCGCAGTGAAGTAGTGATATTTGCTTATTGGGAGAGGGTAATGAAATTGTTAGTGGGGAGAGCAGGATTCGAACCTGCGAAGACGTAGTCAGCAGATTTACAGTCTGCCCTCGTTGGCCGCTTGAGTATCTCCCCTAAAAAAACAATGAAAAAAAGAGCGGGAGACGAGGTTCGAACTCGCGACATTCAGCTTGGAAGGCTGATGCTCTACCAGCTGAGCTACTCCCGCTTTAAAACCCAATGGGTTAAATTTTCGATTGCGAATTAAGTTCTTTTATTTCAATAAACAAAGGAGTTTTAGTGAATTTATCGACCACTCACTTCCAGTACGTTTGTCTTTTTCTTTAAAGTTCTGAGTGTAAGAGTAATAATCACACCTACAACAAAAACATATATCCATTCGGTGTCAACCATTAGCTCTTGAAATAAGAACCAATGTTTCATTCCGTTCAAAAAAGCGAAGCTAATAACCATAGCCAATAGACCACTGTACTCTCTTTTTAGTACGTTTTTTAAAGAAAACTGTAAACCAGGTGTAGACCATAAACTCCATTTTGGCCAAAATGGGGGAACATTTTTTGCCCAATCCGTGTATGCATTTCCGAATTTACCTCTTAAAAATTGCTCTTCAGCAAACATGATTCTTTCGTAATACAACCAGTACAACAAAGAGCACACAATAGCGAACCAAATGTTACCCACATACAAGATAATACCCAACCACATGAAATAGTTGCCTAAATACAAAGGATGACGCACTGTGCTGTAAATACCTTGTGTGTTTAATGTTTCTGCTACTTGACCTTCTTTGGTGTTTCTACCAGAAGTAGATTTTGGTACAAAACCTATCACTAATGCACGTACAAACATTCCTATAAAAGAAACGCCAAAACAAATAATACCCCAGGTAAAATTGTCGAAAGCCATAATCTCATCTTGGGGTTGCAACCAAATAACAATACTAGCCAATACATACATAACCACTGGTAAGTAGCTTCTATGACGGAAAAACCAGTTTCCTTTTGCTTCAAATTCTTCTATAAGAGCCATACATTTTTTTAATTTCTTCGCAAATATACTTGTTGATTTTAACTAAACTACATTAGTTAAAAATTTGTGTTTAATGTATTAAGGTAGCATCCATTTTTTTTAAATGCCATTCCATTTTTTTAAACTGATTATCGACAACACCATCAACTATGATGCGCAAAAAAGAGCCAGTTTGTTTAAAATAAGTGATGCGTTGTGGGAAATCGTGGTTTTTGTTTTCAAACACCCATTTATTATTGCCATGGTGCTTGAGTTTAAACGACACCGCTTTTCCTTTGTTTTGATTGTGTACAATAGCATTGTATTCCAATACTTCTTTATCCTTATGAATGGCTAAAGCTTTACTAGAAATCCATTGATTTTTTTTCATTTGGTAGCTTTTCCCCACAAGTCTTGTTTCTTGCTTGGTCCAAACTTCCAAATAATTTTTTTCATCAACTGACTCCCATGCACCTTCTAGCCATGACATACTGCTCAAATTAGGGTTGTTGTTAACACAACTCGTAAGTGAGCAAATGATAATTAGCAGAATAGCATAATAATTTTTCATATAAAAAAGGCTGGCAAAGCCAGCCTCTCCATAATAAATTATTTTTTGTCGTCTTCCTTTTTGTCGTCTTCCTTTTTGGCTGTTACTGCTTTTTTAGTAGCAGGCTTTTTTTCTGCAGTGGTTACTGCTTTCTTAGGTGCTGCCTCTTTTTTAGGTGCTGCCTCTTTTTTCACAGCAGTAGTGGCTTCTTTCTTAGGAGTAGCTGTTTCTTTTTTAGCTGTTGTTGTAGCAGCTTTTTTAGTTGCAGCCTTTTTTTCTGTTTCTTCAGCTACGGGCTTAGTAGTAGCTTTTTTTGCAGCCTTTTTTTTAGAAGAGGCTACAACTGGAGTTGCTTTCTTTTTTTGTCTTGTTTTTCCAAACGAGCCTGCAAATATTTTACCTTTTTTAGTTTTAATATCTCCTTTTCCCATAGGTGGTGTGTTTTATTTGTTTTGTAAATATTTTATGTATTACACAAAGTAATACTAGGTTAGCGAATTTAAACTTTTCTAGTTAAAAAATCACGTTCTAAAGCATCAGAAGTTTTAATACTTTTTTTTAACCAACTTAAATAGAGGTCTGTTTGCTCTATTTCATTCAATTCCCAAGCCACATTACTCTTGTGTAATTTGGTTGTTAAATAGTGTACAGTAAGTGCCGCACATACACTGATGTTAAAGCTTTCTGTGAAACCAAACATGGGTATTTTCATGAAAACATCTGCGGCATCTAACATGGTGGGGGTCAAGCCTGTCAGTTCTGTCCCAAAAAACAATGCAATAGGTTTGTCAACAGGCAATTGATCTAAATCAACATCGTTGGCATGAGGTGAGGTTGCCACAATCGTATATCCGTCAGCTTTCAGTTTGTTCACACACGCTAAGGTGTTGTCGTCTGTCTCATTGTATTGGTGTATGTCTACCCATTTGGTTGAACCTAAAGCAACACCCTTACTTATCGTGTATTCGTTTGTATTTTCTATCACATGCACATTCTGAATTCCAAAGCAATCGCACGAACGCATGACCGCAGAAGCATTATGTGGTTGATAAATGTTTTCGAGTGCAACGGTAATATGCTTCGTTCTGTCTTGAATGACTGAATCGAATTTATTGATTCTTTCTTCAGTTGCAAATTGTTTTAGGTGCTCTATCAGTGCTTTTTTTTCATCTAGCTGCATCGCTGAGGAGTATTTAAAGGGAAGTATTAGGCAAAAAAAAAGCGCCGTTAAGCGCTTTTTAATATTTATAGAATTGATTAATCCAATGGACTAGCCTTCACTTTTGCGTCAACAGTCAAAATTAAGTCTCCTGCTAATGGAGCATTGTAAACAATTCCATTAACAGATAACATCATCTTTTTTACACTTAAAAAAAGAGATCCTATTGCAGCAGCTTCATCACCTGTTAACGTTGCTTCAAGAACAATTGTGTTGTTCATATCAGAATCTTTAACATTAATTCGGTCAAATGTTTTAGTTACGATAAGACCGTTGTCTCCTTGCATCGTAAAATTAGCTTGAATTTCGGTAGTATCACTACAAAGTGCGCTGTCTATTTCTACGGTTAACTTTGAAATCTCAATTGATTTTATTTTATCACCATATTTTGCAAAATCTGCATTATCATTAAGGTTGATTTCTTCTACAAGAACAAACTCTTGTTCTTCAGCGCTTTCTGGGTAATTTAATTTTACCGTTTCAGTAAAACTACCATTCACGTCAACGTCTAATAATTCATCTGCTTTATCACAACTTGTAAAACCAATGGTACACATAGCTAAAACAGCCAAAGTAATTTTTCTCATAACTTTTTGTTTAAAATATTATTTCACAAATATATACAAGTATTATCATTTAAATTGAATACATAAGACAAAATACGCTAATCAACACTTTTAGTACGTTTTATATACTTTGTATGTGCTATTTATCCCGTTTAGTTTAATACTCACTAAGTAAATACCGTTCGGTTTGTCTTTTATGTCAATAGAAATTAATCTTTTGTTTGTTTCAAATTCTTGAATGAGTGCACCTGTGCTAGAAAATAGTTGAACTTTTTTTAGAGATTCTGTTGAAGTGGAAACGACAAATGTACCTTGGTTAGGGTTAGGATAAATATGTGTGTTTTCCCCAAAAATTCTTTCTTCTATTCCAACAGTATAGGGAATACAGAATGATCTTGAATATTGCGCACCAAAGTCTAAAGAGTCTGGATCTAGGCTAAAGATGGTATCTCCATTGGTTGTTAATCCAGAGAAGGTTCCTTGTGCAAAAAAATTAAAAAACCCAGTTAAACCATTATTACCACTATCGTAAACATCTATTTTGTAACAATCTTCTTGCAAGCAATAGTTGTTTGAAATTACTTGTTGACTTGTGTAGTTGTCTCCCGAATCAATAATAACATTATCGACTGATTGCAAATACCAAGAGGTTTCTTCTGGGTAATAATCCAGGGCTAAATTGAAAGTGAATAAATTACCTTCATCAACATTGAAACTGATTTTAAGGGTGTCGTTTTTTTGATTTTCGTCTTGTATTCCGTTCGGTAATGAAGAATAGACTAATAACGTGTGTTCACCACTCGTTTTTGCAAAAGCAGGTAAAGGAACTTCTAACGGAGTAAGGGAAGCCCAATTTTGGTTGATAAGGATGATAGAATCTACATCATTATTATCTAAGCGATGATACAAAATGAAGTCTTGAATCGTATCACTTCCTTGGTTGTTCATTTTTACGATGGGATTAAAATCTCCTGTAATTGTTGCTTCACATGTTGTTTGCGTAATCCCTAAAATTGATGACAAGCGAATATCATTAGCATATTGAGCTTTATTAGGATCAAAGCCATCAAGTGTATCTAAATTCAAGTTAAGTGGGTCTAGCCAATCTTTTAGGCGAGTTTCTGGGGTTGCCCCAAAATCCCATGACACACCAAAACGACCATAATAATCTTCTAAATTATTATCTGTTGTTCCTGCACAAGCAGCTTGTCCACCTGCAAGTTGGCCAATAATTTTCCCTTTGCTGTCAAATAACGCTGATCCTGAAGAACCAGGTTCAGTTACACCTTGATCCCAATCATTGATTTTCCACATTTTTGTCACGGAATTATTATTAAAATCTATGGAAATTGGCTGAACAGTTTCTTCGTCTCTGCATATTTTTTTTATGTCTCCACTTGGATGATGAATTCCTGTAGACGGTCCAGACGCCATATCGGATTTATCCCAACCAGCATAGTAGACATTGTATGAAAGCGGTATGTCGTTATTAAATTTCACTAGGCTCACATCCGAATTATCATTATTCGCAATTAGTACAGCACCATTCATGGTGTCATACTCGTTGTCAGGAGCAGAACCTGTAGTGGTTGCACAGGATGGAGTAGGGCTTTCCCAGTTAAACCTGAATGCCCAATTGCTTACGCTTGTACCGCAATGGTTGGCCGTTAAGAAATAGGGAGTTCCATCATTTTTGGTGTTATTGATAAGCGTTCCAGTACAAGCTGCATTACCATTAACAACAATAAAAGCCACTGCTCTAATTTGTTTTTCCCAACCATCGCCAAGTGGACAATTAACGTCAATATTGCAATCTCCCGAGTCGTTTAATCCTCTTGCTAAATGTTGTGCATATGCGCCAATAGCTTTGTACCCATGTGTTATTGTCTTAATAGTAAGGCTTGGCTCAAAATCAATATCTGCAGGAAGGTACAATTGTATGATGGCTTCGTTACCGTGTAGCAAATCAGAACCCAACACGTTTGACACACTGTTGTTGAGCGAAGTATAGGCTCCTATGTGTTGTTTGGTAGTTGGTGAATAAATGTACAATTCAGCACCAGCAGGTAAGTGATAGTTGTTGAAAATAAAATTAAGACTTAATGCTTTGGTTCCTTCAATGCTTATTTGCCATAACCTATCGTCATTGTTAAGCGTTGTCCAAGTACCACTATTGGAGAGGGTATAATCAACCTCAAAGTTTTTCCCAAACCTCCATGGACCAATTTTCAAACGCTCATTTTCAGCATCTTCTCGTAACATTTTTTCTGTGTCAATAGCTGGGAGTGTTATTTTTTCACCTTGACTTCTGTCCATAGGCCATTCGTATGGTCCTCTGCTATCAGTTGTCTGAGCCCAACTGGAAACAGAAATTAGTGCTGAAACAGCTATTAAAATAATGTTTTTCATCTAGTGGTTTTTGAAGATTGGTATAACAATGGTTTTGTGTAATCTGAAAGACGGACAACCATTTTTTGCTGGTATATTTTACTGAGTTTTTCTATGTTAAACTTTTCAGTGACTCTAATTAAATTTCGACATTGGTCATTGTTTGCCTGATGCACAACTGTGAGCGTAATTTGTGGGGGCAAACTTTTGGCAATAATACCCGTGCTTTGCAATTCAATGTGATGAAGTTCACAACCACCGCTATATGACAACGAGAGTATGAGTGTGTCATGATCAATCATAGCGCCTTCTATTGTCAATGGGTCGTTAATTTGGGGTGTTTCTCGGGTAATGGTTAGATCTTTTCCGGGCTTGTTTTTTTTGTCATGCGCAACAGAAACTTCCTTCATAGGAGACTTACAAGAACAGACAAATAACAAGGTGAAAACGAGTAGGCGATAAATCATGCATGCAATATTACGTTAAATAAAAAAATCGGTTACATATTATTTGAGTGTTTTTACGAGATAGGCCACTTTATCTGTTTGTATAAAATCTACATTCTTATTTATAGCTTCTACATTCTCTTTTTTTGAAATGGCATTAAATACTGAAACCAAAATGCCTAAAAAGTAATTATGCTCGTGACGGTTTCTCCAACGCCTATTTATAAATTATGCCTTTTGCCATACATGACGTTGACCATCATTGGAATGATTAAATCTGGGTTAAAAGAATTAGTGAAATCATAGATGTCGTAAGTGCCAATTCCAAGGCGTAGCGCTGCTTTTAATTTTGGAGTGATTACTTGTATTCTTTCTTAATTATAGGTGTGGTTTCCATGAATACCAGTAAACTTGACATAAATTGTATTTTTAATGGTTTTTTCAGCCGTGTAACTTTGAGCAAAAACATGACCGCCGATTAAAACAAAAAAGATATGTAAAACAACACTTCTCAAGGCCTGATGGTTTTTACCATTGCTGTGATTTTTTGTAACAAATTAGTGAAATGTGTTATTGTCGTAAAAGGATTCATGAAAGTACAACGCAAATAATAATCACCTTTAATTTCAGTTTTTACAATGTAAAAAGTACCATCATCCAGCAATTCCTTTCGAATAATAGGGTTAACAATATTAGGTTCTTTGCATCTGTATCGAAAACACAAAATGTTAGATTGTGGTGTTAGTGCCAATTCAAATACGGGACTTTTTTGTATTAAATCAGCACAGGTTAATGTCAGATGATATTGCCTTTCAATAAATTCAGTAAACATAGATTTCCCATACACATCCATGATAGCTAACGCTTTTAAGCTCATCATGTATTTGGTGCATTCCATGGTGCGCATCGCTAGGTTTTCCCATTCGGGTTCTTCACTCAAAAGGTAGGCTGCTTTTTGTTCAAACGGTAAAAAAGAATCGCCTTCATTTTTGTACAAAACTGCTGTTATCAAAGCAGGGCAGAGGAGCATTTTATGAAAGTCGATTACTATGGAGTTGGCTTTGTTGATGCCTTTAGTCAAATGCGCATAAGAATCACTTATGGCAACTGCTCCGCCATGTGCTCCGTCGATATGAAACCATGTATTTTTGGAAATCGCAAAATTGGCCATTTCATCGATAGGGTCGTAAGCGCCTGTAGAAGTGCTGCAAGCATTAGCACAAATGGCAAAAACATGTTTGTTATCACTGACAGCTTGCTGGTGGGTTGTTTCTAACTGAGCGGCATCTACTTGAAAAAGTTTATTTGTGGGTATGTAATAAATGTCTTCGGGTGTCAACCCCATGATATAGGCTGCTCTAGTAATGCTGTAATGTGCTTCTTTCGAAACCAACAATGCCAATCGTTTGTTTGTGTTAGCTTTTTTTTTAGCAGCCAAGAGTGCTGTCAAATTCCCAACAGTACCACCATTCGTTAATATGCCATTTGTAGTATTCGGGAGTTTAAGCCATTTAGATAGTTTCTCAATCACCAATTGTTCAGCAACGGTACCTACTTGCCCCATTTCATACACGGCCATTCCATTGTTGAAATGTGCAGCAACCCAGTCAAACAAAATGGCCATTGGCAATGGAGCAGACACTTGATGACCCATGTAGTTCGGGTTATGCAACTGCATAGACTTATCTACAGTTTCGGCTAATAACTCAGAAAAAGACCATTTTTCTTTGGTCTTATATTGCTCGAGTAACTCGTTTGCATCAATCGTATTTGACGTTTTGTGATTGTCCGACAATTGTTGTTGATAATTTGCCATAAGCACGTGTAGCGTTTCTTCCGCTAATTGCTTATAATGCTCAATATCATATGCTTTGGCAATCAAACTCATGGTTTTTTACTTGATATTAATGTTTGAATTTCTTGTGCTTCATCACGCAATCGTGCTGCTTCCATAAAGTCCATGTCTCGAGATGCTTTGAGCATTTTTTTCTGCGTATCGGCTAACATTTTCTCCAATTTATCTTGCGCCATATATTGCATCACAGGATCAGCAGCTAACGATGGTCTGTCAGGTTCAACATACGAATGCTGAGGTCTTCTGCCTGAATTCCAATCGGCAACAGAAGTTTGAGACATGATAGCTTCTTTTGATTTTTGAAGAGCTTCTGGTTTTAAGCCATGTGCCTCGTTGTAGGCTATCTGTTTGCTTCTTCTTCGTTTGGTTTCTTCTATGGTTATGTTCATAGAATTAGTGATTTTGTCAGCATACATAATCACAGTACCTCTTAGATTTCTCGCAGCCCTACCAGCGGTTTGTGTCAGCGATCTAGCAGAACGAAGAAAACCTTCCTTGTCGGCATCTAATATGGCTACCAACGATACTTCAGGTAAATCTAAGCCTTCACGAAGTAGGTTGACACCAATAAGTACGTCAAAAACACCGAGTCTTAAATCGCGTAATATTTCTATTCGCTCAAGAGTATCAATGTCTGAATGTATGTATCGGCACCTGATGGATAAGTTCTCGAAATAATTATTTAACTCTTCTGCCATACGTTTGGTAAGCGTAGTGACCAAGGTACGTTCATCACGCTCAGAGCGCAAGGTAATTTCCTCTAACAAATCATCAATTTGATTTTCTGTAGGCCGTACTTCTATGATAGGGTCTAGCAAACCAGTAGGTCGTATGATTTGATCTACCACGACACCTTCCGATTTTTCCAATTCGTAATCTGCTGGTGTAGCACTTACATAAATGGTTTGATGCTGCAAAGACTCAAATTCTTCGAATCGCAATGGCCTATTGTCCATCGCTGCAGGTAGTCTAAAACCATATTCAACGAGGTTAGTTTTACGAGCAAAATCTCCTCCAAACATTCCTCTTATTTGCGGTATCGTCACATGACTTTCGTCAATAACAAGGTTGAAATCGTCTGGAAAATAATCAATCAAACAGAAAGGGCGTTCACCAGGTTGTCGTCGATCAAAATAGCGTGAGTAATTCTCTACGCCTGAACAATATCCAAGTTCACGCATCATCTCTAGGTCGTACTCCGTTCTTTCCAACAGGCGTTTTGCTTCTAGGTGTTTTCCTTCTTCTTTTAAGTAATCAACACGTGCCACCATGTCGTCTTGAATTTCCTTAAAAGCCAATTGCATGGTGTCTTTACTTGTCACAAACAAATTGGCGGGATAGATGTTTATTTCATCAAACACATTAATACGATCTCCCGACATGATGTCGATGGTTTCAATGGATTCTATTTCATCGCCCCAAAACGAAATTCGCAAACCATAATCAGCGTATGCCAATGCAATATTGACCGTATCTCCTTTTACTTTAAATCGTCCACGTTCAAGTTCGGTTTCAGTTCTAGCGTATAAACTCTCTACTAAAAGCACTAAAAACTTGTTACGGCTAATAAGTTGGCCAACTTTAATGGCAATAACACTTTTGTGAAATTCTTCTGGATTTCCAATACCATAAATACATGAAACGGAAGAGACAATAAGCACATCAGACCTGCCGCTTAGTAAAGCTGAGGTAGCGCTTAAACGCAGCTTCTCAATTTCATCGTTGATAGCTAAATCCTTTTCTATGTATGTGCCACTAACAGGCATGTATGCTTCTGGCTGGTAATAATCGTAGTACGAAACAAAGTACTCCACCAAATTGTTGGGGAAAAATTGTTTGAACTCACCGTACAATTGTGCTGCGAGTGTTTTATTATGCGACAGAATTAGTGTCGGTTTATTAATTTGATTGATTACATTGGCTATGGTAAATGTTTTACCCGAACCTGTGACGCCCAGAAGTGTTTGATTAGGAACACCTTTTTTTATGCCGTCAACTAATTGCTCAATGGCTTGAGGTTGATCGCCGGTAGGTTTGTAAACACTTTCGAGTTGAAATTTCATGGTGCAAATTTAGTATTTGCAAGCAAAGCATTTTTCACCTTGCCAGTTTATTTTATATTTGCGAAACTCTTATTGAATGAAGCCAGTAGAAATATTAGATACCACCCAATTTCAAATAACGCTCAAGCGGCTTTGTCATCAATTAATTGAAAACCATAATCTTTTTGAAAACACCGTCCTTATTGGCCTTCAGCCACGCGGAATATTTTTGGCCGATCGCTTGAAACAAGAATTATCGAACATAGATTCGAAATTAAGCAACGTACCCTGTGGATATTTAGACATTACTTTTTTCAGAGATGATTTCAGAAGACGCGAACAGCTTATTTCAGGAAACACCACCAAAATAGATTTCTTAATAGAAAATAAAAAAGTGGTTTTAGTCGACGACGTGTTATATACAGGAAGAACTATTCGTGCTGGTTTAGACGCTATGCTTGCATATGGAAGACCAAAACAAGTGGAGTTACTCACCTTAATTGATAGAAGGTTTAGCAGGCAATTGCCCATTAAGCCAGATTATGTTGGAAAGGTGGTAGATGCCATAGCAACAGAACGCGTTTCTGTAGAATGGAAAGAACAAGATGGAGCAGATAGTGTAAAACTTTTTAGACCCTTAAAAGACCATGAATAGTAGTTTAAGTGTAAAACATTTGTTGGGAATTAAAAACCTAACACCAGAAGACATAGCACTTATTTTTGCTACGGCCGATAATTTCAAGGAAGTACTAAATCGACCGATTAAAAAAGTACCATCATTAAGAGATATCTCTATCGCTAATTTGTTTTTCGAAAATAGTACCCGAACAAAACTATCGTTTGAACTTGCCGAAAAAAGACTGTCGGCTGATGTGATTAATTTTTCTTCAAGCTCTTCTTCGGTTAAAAAAGGGGAAACGCTTATTGATACAGTCAACAACATTTTGGCCATGAAGATTGATTTGGTGGTCATGCGACATCCTAATCCTGGAGCTGCTTCATTTTTAAGCAAACATGTCAATGCCAGTATTGTCAATGCAGGAGATGGAACACATGAACATCCAACTCAAGCCTTGCTAGACGCATACTCTATTAGAGAACGACTAGGCAGTGTGTCAGGTAAAAAAGTGCTTATTGTGGGAGATATTACCCATAGCAGGGTAGCGCTTTCCAATATTTATTGTTTGCAAAAATTAGGTGCAGAAGTGATGGTTTGCGGGCCAACTACCTTGATTCCAAAACACATAAAATCGCTGGGTGTTCAAGTAGAACATAACCTTAAAAAAGCCTTAGAATGGTGTGACGTGGCTAACATGCTTCGTATTCAGCTGGAGCGTCAAGATGATGGATTAAATGTCCCTAATTTTCCTTCGATAAGAGAATACAGTATGATGTTTGGATTGAATAAAGAACTACTTGATTCACTTAACAAAGAAATTGTTGTAATGCATCCAGGCCCTATCAATAGAGGGGTAGAAATAACCAGCGATGTGGCAGACTCTAAACAAGCAATTATTTTAGACCAAGTTGAAAACGGTGTTGCTATCCGCATGGCTGTGATATATTTGCTAGCAGGAAATCTTGAAAATTAATTTTTATCTAAAAACAAGATAAATGAATTTTAGTACCATAAAAAAAGAAGGTGTTTGTATTATTAGCGTATTGAGTGAAAAATTGAATGCTCAGATTGCACCTGAATTAAAATCTGCCATTGTTATGGCTAATAAAGAAGGAAACAAAAACCTTATTATTGATCTTTCAGGTGCGAGGTATTGCGATTCTTCAGGATTATCTGCCTTGTTGGTTGGTAATAGGTTATGCTTAGAAGCTTCTGGAGTTTTTGTTTTGGCAGGATTACAACCGATTGTGAAAAAAGTGATCAGTATTACACAATTAGATAAGGTGCTAAATATTACAAGTAATGTTGAAGAAGCTGAAAAAATGATTTTTAATTAAAAGCCACACCTTGACTAAGCAATTAAATATAGATACTACTCTTTTTTATCTAAAAAGAGATTAATATGGAATTAACCATACTAGGTTGCGGATCGGCTTTGCCAACATTTAAAAGAGCACATTCTGCTCAGATATTACGATTTGATCAAGAGAATATTCTCATAGACTGTGGTGAAGGAACTCAAATGAAAATCAAGCAGTATGGAGTAAAAATGCAGCAAATTTCTACCATACTCATTAGTCATTTGCATGGCGATCATTACTACGGTTTAGCGGGTGTGATAAGCACCATGCATTTATTAGGCAGAGTAAGTCCATTAACTGTTTATGGACCGAAGGAATTAGAGCAACTCATTTTGTTGGGGCTAGAAATATCTTACACTAAGTTGAGGTTTTTATTAACCTTTATACCAACTAATCCAAAGCAAGGTGAAGTAATTTTAGATCATAAAAAATTCACGATTACAAGCTTCCCACTAAAACATAAAATTGATACCACGGGGTTTGTGTTTCGTGAAAAACCTAAACCTGCCAGCATGAGAGGGGAGTTGATAGCTTTTTATGAAATCCCACATTACGAAATTAATAACATAAAAGCGGGAGCAGATTTTGTCACAGAAGCCGGGGACCTAATAAAACACGAAACGTTAACCATGCCAGCACCCGCACCAAAGTCATACGCATATTGTTCGGACACGCGGTATTACGAGGCTATTGTTCCGTGGATAAAAGAGGTGGATGTTTTGTATCATGAAGCTACGTTTCTGGATAATTTAGCACAAAGAGCCAAAGAAACGTTGCACAGCACAGCAAAACAAGCTGCTGCAATAGCTTCCTTGGCACAAGTAAAACAATTAATATTAGGACATTTTTCAGCCCGATACGATGATGTTAGTGACTTTAAAAATGAAGCATTAGCCGTTTTTGATCAAGTGACATTGGCCGAAGATGGCTTAATGGTGAAAATATAATTGTAAATGCGTGTTGGGATGTTTACTTTTGGTCTTATTTAAAATATTTCTAAATAGTTAAAATGGCATCAGTTATACTTGCAGATAGTAATGAGTTAATACGAATAGGTTTAAGGTCTGTATTGCAGGATATTGAGGGTATTGAGATAACTGATGAAGCGTTTTCTAATCAAGATTTATTGAAAAAAGTTTCTACCAGTAAACCCAATGTGGTGGTGATTGATTACACATCTCCCGATTTTAACATTGACATTATCCCTACCTGTATCGAAAAATCAAGGAATACGAAGTTTGTTGCCATTACTTACGATCAAAGTAGCATGACTATTGTGAATGCCATGCGTTCAGGGGTTACGAGTTACATTAAAAAGGATTGCGACCTTCAAGAGATTAAAGACGCGGTGATAGAAACGGCTAAAGGTGGAAAGTTCTTTTGCGGAAAAATATTAGAAACGATTGAACAAGAATCTATTGATGTGAATCAAATAGCCTTGTTGCCACGAAATTGCGCGCCTATTCACCTGTCGGCTAGAGAACTTGAAATTATAGCCTTTATTGCTGAAGGTAATACCAACCCCCAAATTGCTGAAAAATTAGTCCTGAGTAACCACACCATTACTACGCATAGAAAAAACATCATGGCTAAACTAGGTGTGAATAATACGGCTGCCATTGTTATGTATGCAGTCAAGTCGAGGTTAGTTAGTCCCAATAAGTTTTTGTTTACGAGCTAGAACCAAAGGCCTAAAAAAGCTCCATACATTTAGTTTACAGAATTTATGGAGCTTAATTAATGATTTTAGTATTTCGAGAACAGATTAAATTCAATTCCAATCATGTTTTTTTAACTTAATTTGCTTCTTTCCACTAAACTATTAATGGGTAAGTCTCCATGTAAGATTATTGCATTCGCAGAATTTAGAATTTCTTGTAAATCTTCGATGGTTTCATCTTCATTACCAATTACAGGAAATTGATCAGATGCCAGTTCTGTTATTGGTTAATTGACTTACTAAAGTGTTTGCCAAATCAAGCTGGCTAGCAAGATTAATTTTATTTGAGCCAAATAAGAAAGAACCACCGATAGACAAGGCACCATAAATTTTACTTGGTTTTTTACGACGAAACTCATTCGGGTAAATAGCAATTCTATGGCCAATATTAACATCAATATAGACTCCAAGTCCTATTAAAGATATTGCTGATGGTAAATCATATGCTACGAATAATGGCTGGACACCCGATAACAGTGTTCCAATATTATCCGGTAAAATATCAAGTGCAAATAGGGGATTTGGTATGTATATAATGTTTGTGTTAAAAACGATTGAATTAACACGGCTTATGCTTGAAGGTACACTGTCAATTGTGGTTATCCCATTTTTTTGTTGTCACATAATTTACCCAATATTTCTTTTTAGGAAAATTATAAAAGAATATGACAGATGGACCAAACCTTAACAAGCCATTTAAAGATGTTGCACTGTGTGAAAAATCGGTCAGAAGAGAAAAATATGCTTTATATCCACCGACATCGAAGGTATCGCTTCTTAATAATTCATCATTATCAACAAAATTCGTGAAACTCTTTTGCCCTTAACTATTAATTGTACAATAAATAAATACTAAAATTTGATTTCCCATAAGGTGTCTTTTTAGTTCATGTATCATTCCAGCTATGAAAAGATACATCTATGCTATTTACGCCATTTTTAATAACGGTTTATGAAAATAAATATAAAAGTTATGATTTAACTTTATTCTACGTGTTATTAAATAAAATCTCCGTATTTATACGGATAACAGAGTGAAATGTATTTGATAATTTTATTTTTAATTGATTCCTGATATACCTTATCAAGGTAATAACATCTTAGGTATAAATTTTAATCATGAATCAATTTTATCTAACGCGACATGAAAATAAAACAACTATCCATATTGCTTTTCACTTGTCTTCTTATAGGGTTTCTATCATGCGATGCCAATAAAAATAAGAATACTAGAGAGGTTCGACTATCTGAATATAAAGCCATTTCCAATTCAGAAAAGGCACATTGTGATTCTTCATGGTTTCCTCATAAACAAACACCCGCTCCAGCGGAAGGAAAAGGAAGTCCTTTTGATACTTCCAGTACAACTGACGCTATTTTTCATGAATGGTCGTGGCAAAAGTTTTTATGGCTGACAAAGAGGGTTTACAGTCAACCTTTGTTTGAGAAAGAACTAACGTGGGTAACTAGCCACATGGAAATCCCTAAAAATCCACATCATGCGTCTGTGGTTTTAACAAGTACTGATCAGGCATTTAAAAATGCAATGCTTTTGAGCAATATTAATATGAATAGGTTATTAGATACGGTTTATTATGGCATTGCCGTAGACAGTCTTTTGTTAGATTCTTCACGATCATTTATTCAACAACTTAAAAAGGGTAATTTACCAGCATCAAATGAAAGTACATTTCCTGTTGGTGCCCTAGAAGTAAAAACTGCATGGATAGATGCAACGACGATCCCTGTCGTTCAACAAAGCTCTTATTACATTACTAACGCCTATGTAACTACCACTAAGCAAACCAAAATGGTGGCTTTATTAGGCATGCATGTCGTTGGTGTGGTAGAAAATCATCCTGAATTTATTTGGGCTACGTTCGAACACGAAAGCATGGCACCAGATTATAATTGGATACAAACAAAAGACACTATTACGGATGTTCCAGTGACATCCGCTCAAAACTTGTTATTTTTTCAAAAAGATAGTATGGCTGGGGTAGCGGATATTACGTATACGACACCAATGTTTAAAAACATCTTTTCTATTTTCCCTTATGGCATTCCAAAAACACTAAACGATGCTATTATGCCAAATACGGCACAATCAACTAAATCAACGCTGAATAATTTAAATAACATTCGTTACTTAAATCATTGTGTGAAAAAAGAGCTGTTGAAAGAAAAAAGTGTTTGGAGCAATTATTTTTATAACGGATCTATTTGGATGAATACCGACGGTTTGGACAGAGCAGGCCAGGTTAAGCTAATCAAAACTACAAATTACAATAACAATGCTGTGGCTGAAAGCCCCATGCGTGGTTCTTTAGCTGCGTTTAATATCACTATGGAAACCTTTGCACAGCAATTTAAGCAACAAAAAATATGTACCATGAAGGCTAAAAACCTCGTCAATTGTTTTTCATGTCATACAAGTACAGACTTCAGTATAGATAATGCTAATTCACCCTTATACCTCAGTCATATTTTTCAAGGAGCTTTAGCACTTGAAAAAGGACAGGTAAAAGAAGAAATTGAACAACAAAGAATTAAAGAAGCGATAGAAGCTATGTCTAGCCACGAATAGGCATGCAACAATACCCTCGCGGGTAGCTAAAAGGCAAAAGCAGCTATTATTTAGGGGCTGCTTTTGTTCTTTTATGGATGATAACGCTCAATCCTTAAAAAGCTAATTCAGTAATGATGATGTTTCTTGAAATTGCATCTTTTTAAGCGTTTTGATTTTATTCCATAAAATCCCCACCACCATTGCCACTTCCGCTACCACGTCTGCGAGAAGGTTTATTTTCTTTGTTAATGAAGTAAGTGAAATTGATACTCATCCATGGGGCACCCCATTGGCTAACACTGTTAGATGTAAAGGTGTCTGTTTCAGTAAATGAGCGTCGTTTTCGGGTGTTGAAAATATCGCGAATATTAAAACCGAATGAAGCCTTGTTGTTCCAAATGTCTTTTGAGAATCCAGCATTAACAGCGCCCGAAGATTTTTGGCTTCCTTGTACTGTTTTTCGCGCAGCTCTGTAATTAGCCGTTAATTGGCAGCTAGTTGTTTTGTTAATCTTGTAGCGCAAACTTATGCGGCCATTGTAATTAGTGGCTGACACACTTTTTAAACCAGGTAGCGTTACTTCTGTATTGAAGTAAAACACGCTGGCGCTGATGTTCCATTGTATTTTTTTGGTAATAGGCTGACTCCAGTTACTTTCTATCCCCCAATCGGTTGTTGTACCATGGTTGACAGTTGTAGTGGTGATTACCCCTTTGTTGTCGGCTGTTGATACGCGCTGAAAAGTAGGAGATTCGTTACGGTTGAATGCCGATACGTAAAGCGATTTGCCTTTTGAGCGCCATAGATAAGCTAATTCAAAGTTGTTTCCAAACTCAGGATTTAAGTCCGGGTTACCAGTTCTAATGTTACGACTGTCGGTGTAAGAAAAAAATGGATTTAAATACCAAAATCGAGGCCTAGAAATCCGTTTGCTGTAGTTTAACTGTACCGACTTTGTTTTTGATAACTCGTAGGTGAAAAAGGTAGAAGGAAATAAGTTGAAGTAGATTTTGTTCTTTTTTAGCTCGCTGTTTACCAGTTCGGTAGAAATGTCGGAATATTCTCCACGTAAGCCTAGTTTGGTAGAGAATTTACCAAATTTCCCGCCCAATTGAACATACATGGCAGAAATTTGCTCGGAATAGTTAAAGCGGTTGATCAGCGTTGGAATGGGTTGGAATACACCCGAACCATCTTGTTGCGATACGTCGTAGTTTGTTCCTATGGTTCTACCCGTGAACTTAGCACCGGTTTCTAGCTGTATTTTTTTAAATATAGTTCGTGTGTAATCCGTTTGCGCCATGAAGTCACTATTGTCTTCCGTATTGTTAACACGCTGATTAAGTGGTGTTCTTCCAGTTTCTGTAATGTTGGAGTTTTCAATTTCAAATGATTTTGATGACTGAATATTTGTTTCTAGTTTGTGTCCTTCTCCCTTAAAATCTTTGATGTGTAACAAGATTATCTCACCCGTTTTGTCCGATTCATCTTCCAAATCATACCTGCTTGTAACAGTATGAGGGGTGTTTTCATCGTTGTACGTTTCATAATTAACCTTACTGTCGTTGTCACCTTTTCCATCTCTCAACCTGAAGCTTGTGGTTATCTGATTGTTTTTTTTCAGGTTCAACTCTATTCCCGTGGTGAAATTTGTGTTAAACGATTTCCTGCCGTAGTTAGCTTCGTTAGTACTAAAATAAGAAGTGTCTGGCAAGTTAAAAGATTGTTGTGTGCTATTTTTACCATTAAAAGCTCGGTAGCCAAAACCACCTGTAAAAAACACATTGCTTATTCCTTTTTTCCAGTTCAAGTTGACATTAATACTATGGTTTTCAGGAAAACCCACATTGACAGATAAACTAGCATGCAAGCCACTCAAACGGTCTTTTTTCATCACAATATTAATTATACCGGCACTTCCTTCAGCGTCAAACTTGGCAGAAGGATTTGTCATTACTTCAATCTTTTCAATCTGATCGGCAGGAATAAATTTTAAGATGTCGGTATTGCCATTACCTGTCAAGGCACTTGGTTTTCCGTTGATAAGGATGGTTAGATTACCACTCCCTCTCAAGCTAATATTTCCTTCAATGTCTGTTGTTACCGAAGGAACATTGTCGAGCACATCTAACACATTGCTTCCTTTGGTGGTTAGGTCTTTGCCAACGGTAAACACTTTTTTGTCCATCAAAAAACTCATGTCGCTTTTTTCGGCTATCACCTGTACTTCTTCCAAATTTTGATTGTTAGGACCCAGTGCAATAGGATCTAAAACCACATCCATGTTTTTTGGACTAAACATCCTTGGTTCAGAAACATAGTCGGTATGACCAAGGTAACTCACTTTAATAAATGCAAAACCTATGGGTACTTTCAGATTAAATACTCCTTTATCATTGGTGATTCCACCTACAACAATGCTCGAATCTTTTGCTAACATCACAGCTACAGTAGCAAAAGGAAGTCCTTTTTTGTCTGCACCAATAATTTTGCCACTTAGGTTTATTTTAATGTTTCCTCGACCTTCACCTCGTTGGGCAAAGAGTGAGTTTACTTGTAAGAGAATGCTTATTGTGGTGATAAAAAATAATCGAATCATAGGGTTTTTTAAGAACGCGAAGGTCTTGCTTTTTTAGTGTGAAAACACATTTTTAACATTAATTAGGATCGTTTTCCAAACCAATTAATTTACATTTTGTTCTATCTTTATATTTTTAAAACAAGCCTGTGAAAAATCATTTAAAAATAACTTCCATCTCAATAGCTTTTCTAGTAGGTTCATGTGTGTATGAACAAACCAACCCCGAAGTGGTGAAACCCAATCCAGCAGCATGCGAAAGCACGAACATACGGTATACTGAAGTGGCTAATATCTTGGATCTTCATTGCAACAACTGCCATAGCACCAATGCGGCCAATGGAGGTATCATATTGGACACCTATGCCGAAGTAAAGCCATTGGCAGACGGTGGTATACTTTGGTGTGTTGTTAATCACGAAGCAGGATGCTATGAAATGCCAGAAAATGGGCAGAAGCTTGATGCATGCACCCTTAGTAAAATAGAAAATTGGATTAATCAAGGAGCAAAAAATGATTAAAAAACTAACAGTAGTGCTTGTCCTCTCACTATCCACCATAGTAGGTTTTGCTCAAGAAGCTCAGGTAGGTAAAGCCTTTTACGACACCCGTGTTGTCAATGGGCAATCGGTAGAAATGAGCAACGAAGGTGTCATGAAGTTTATCATCGGTCATCGTTTTGGCACCTTGAACAGTGGGCCTTACCAGCTATTTGGCTTGGATAATTCTACTATTCGACTAGGGTTTGATTACGGCATAAAAAAATGGTTGAATGTTGGCATTGGCCGTAGTTCGTTTGAAAAAACGTACGACGGATTTGTAAAATTACGATTATTGAAACAAGGACAAAAAAGCACGCATAAACCGCTTACCTTGGTTTATTACAGCAATATCGCCTACAGAACGCTTAAACCTCGACCAAACGATGTTCCCGTGTACACTGTAAACAATTTATTCTACACCCATCAACTGTTGGCAGCTCGAAAATTAAATGATCGTTTGAGTGTGCAACTTATGCCAACATTGGTGCATAGAAACTTGATAGAAGACCAAAAATTTAAAAACGATGTACTGGCCATGGGCGCCGCTTTTCGGTATGTAGTTACCAAAAAGTTTACGATAAGTTCAGAATATTATTATGTGCTGCCCAACCAAATAAATCCCGTGTTTACGAATAGCTTGGCCCTTGGTTTTAACATAGAAACCAAAGGCCACGTGTTTCAATTGCAAGTGGGGAATTCACGAGGTATGACCGAAAAGTTTTTTGTCACAGAAACCTTAGGCGAAGTGTCAAAAGGCGATTTGTTTTTTGGGTTTAATATCACCAGAGATTTTAAATTAAAAGGAAGGGCTTATTAATCATGAAAACAGCATTGATAATAGGCATTTTTTGTTTGCCATTTGTTGGGTTTTCGCAACAGCAAACCTTACAGAAATACGACAAAGTAGTAACGGTATTAGTTCAATTGGGCGATACAACACCTTCACATTACCAAGCTGATTTTACACAAGAAGAAGTAACACGAGGCAAAGAATTAATTTTTACGGGCAGGTCAAGAGACCCTAGAGGCAAAAAATCGAAACGCATCAGTAAATTTTACACCTGTACCTCTTGTCATAATGTTGTTAAGGAAACGGACGATCTACTTAGCATAGATTTGGATGAAAAACTAAACTATGCCGTGAAAAATCAAGTGCCTTTTTTACAAGGTTCTACTTTTAAAGGCATGGTCAATAGAGAATCGTGGTACAACGACGATTATGAAAAGAAATATGGTGATTTGGTGACAAAAGCACGATCTAGTTTAGCAGAAAGTGTGCAATTGTGCGCCCAAGAATGCTCGCAAGGACGAAAGCTAAAAGAGTGGGAGTTAACAGCTATTCTAGCCTATTTCCAATCATTGAGTTACACATTAGACGAATTAAACTTCAATGAAGAGGAGTGGAGTGTCATAACACAGGGACAGGATAAGCAACAAAAAATTAACTTGATTAAATCAAAATACCTATTAAAAAACGCGGCCACTTTCGGGAAACTACCTACTGATAAAAAAACAGGGTATGTAGGTTTGTTAGGAGACGCCAATCAAGGCGAAAAGGTTTATCGATACGCGTGTCAAAGTTGTCACAGTGAAGGTGGGGTGAGTGATGTAGTGCTTGACAATAGCAAAGTAACCTTTAAGTGGTTAAAGAAAAACATCACAGCCAATCATTCGGGTTCCTTGTACGAAATTATTAGAAATGGCACTTACGCTGAGAGCGGGCATAAAGAATACATGCCTAACTACACAGAAGAAAAAATGAGCAATCAACAAATAGAAAACCTGAGAGCATATATTGAAAAAATGGATCTAATGGACAAATAGTAGGCTAAAAACCTCTGAAAGGTTTAACCTTGTTGGGGTAAATGCAAGTCAAAGGTTTTGAATAATAAAAGTATTTTTATTGTCTGAGTCCAATAATCAAGAAAACAGTGTGCTTAGCTATTTTTCCATTACATCGTATGTGAACAAATAAACTTAATGTAAGAGGGTTTTGAACTTTTGATTTAATATCACTTATCCATCCATCTGTTAATTCTTCTCGAATAACAATACTTCGCATTCGTTTTTCAATCCAATTGTCAGAGTACCCTTTAGCTTTGTAATTTTCTCTAGCTCTTTTAGACGCTAATTCAGGGTTTTCAATTTCTTTGAGTCTCTCATATCCAACTTTTGCCAACCTTCTTTTAAATGGCTCTGCCTCAGGGGATGGAATAGTTTGTATTATTCTTAGTAAGCCTTCTGAGTGTGTACAGTCTGTATTGTGTTTTTTACCATCAGAAGATTCCAGTTTCAGTTGCACGATATTTTCGTACAACTGACCAAATTCTTCTTTTGTAAGTTTCTGTTTTAAATCGCTCCGATAACCAAGGCCTCCGGCCTGAATCTCTTATTGTTTTTATCGCGGCAAGATGCCGCGATTAATACGTCTTAGCAAGGAGCTACGAAGAGCGGGGTTGGAACTCATTGATGCTTAATTATTGGCAGCAGTTATTTTATTTCTATTAATTCTAGATTGGTTTTGCTTCCGTCAATGTTTACGTACGCTAATTTTACGAATCCAAAATCAGGGTTGAAGTATGATATTAAGCTTGATTGTCCAATTGAGTTTAGAGCAGTTGATTTTACAATGAATACCTCAATTTCACCTAAAGGAGTTTCAATGTTGGTTTTTTCAGTTATTTCATACTCAATGTTGTTATTAAGAGTTCCCGTCCAAGTTTTCCATCTTGAGTCTCCCCAAGAGGAACCAATTTTTAATGACCAATTCCATTTTTCACCTACTTTACAAGGGAATTTCACAAATGGAAATGGATTCGTTTCAAGTATGCTAAAATACAGGTCACGTGGTGGATGAATCCAGATGTTTTTTTCGTTTTCGATACCACCCGACATTGAGTATGATTTAATGGGAGGTAAAGGATATTTTAGGCTTGTTTGATTATAGTCAGGTACGTATTTACTCATTGGATTACCAGCCAAGACACCGATATGAACTGTTTTTACAGTATTAGAGTCGGTGTTGTTCTTTTCAATGAATTTCCAATTGTCATCATTTTCTTTAAAGTACCATACATTTCCAAGAGTGTCTATGTGTTGAAAACTGTATATGAAAAGGCGACCAGGAACGAGAATTTTGTTGTCGGCATTGAATTTGTTTTCATCTGAAATAGCAGTATCAATAACCTCAATTTCTATTCCATCTTCTTCTATAAATGAAACTATATTGAACTCATTTTGTGCACTACAAAATAGAGAAGTTATTAGGGTGATTATTGTTAGATAGTGTCTCATTTTTTTATTACCATCAACATGCGGATATGTTTACCATTACACATATCTACACTAGGTGCTTAGTGAGTTTTCGTTTTTAATAAGTTTGTTAAAATCAGTCGATTAATGGTTATCACATATAGGTTTAAGGTTTACTCTAAGGGTAATAATACTCATCTAGCGCCAGAAACTAAGTCAAACTAATTTTTGTCGCTGAAATTTACAAAACAATCCGCCAAACGTTGTTTTATTGAATAAACAGTGTTGAAAGTTACTTTGTGCCAAGGATGCAGCGTAAACTCAAACGAAGCGTGACAATACGTTTAGTGGGTTAGTGCCTTTTGTTGCGCAACACACTGAATGATTAGGCAGGCTCATCACAGGCAGTTCAGCGCGAGCGAGGGCCGTTAAGCGTTATACGCAAAGCTGTTATTAATCATAATAAAATAGGTTTTATTGTGTTGAGTTGTTTTTTGTTCCCACTAGATTTTAGAATAGAATAAGCAGCATATTTTCCATGATGAGTAATGGAAAATGCTTGATCTAGAACTTTGTTTTTGTATTGAAGAGTAGGAACTCCTGTTTTTGTTTTTTGTATGAGTAGCTCTGCACAATTTAAAGAATTGTTTTTTGCAAAGTTATTCAATACTTGTTGATGAATGAAGTTGCTTTGTTGTTTACTGTTGTTTTCTGTAAGTTGGAAAATACAAGTATCTATATCAGGGTTGTTAATTGTTGCCGTACTGAAAATGAAATTAGCGTTAATTGATGTATTTGTTCTTAACGTTATTGTGTCAATCTTAACTTGACCATTTTTTGAAGAGTCTAAACTACATTCAATTTTTGTGGGGTTAAAAAATCTATTGCCACCAGCTTGGATAAATACTTTGTATGCACTTTCTTTCATGCTCCATAAATGCCAAACAGTTGTAAATGGATCATTAGAAATAGATATAATGGACTGCTCTTTTAGGGTAAAGATTTTTTGCATAAACCCTGTTCTTTCCCAATTAGAAGAGCGCCTTGTTTCGTTAATATCTATGATGTCGTTTCCGACCATTATTTTTCAGAAATTTTAGTATTTATTACCTCTAAGGCAGCTTTTACATTCAGCATTTTATCCATAGATTCATTGTCTAGTACAATATCATACGCCTCTTCAATGTCTAAAATAACATCAACCAGGTTTGCGGAATTTATCTTCAAATCATTGATGAAATCAGTGTCCTCATTCAAATTGTTATAAGCTTCTTCGTCTTGAATGTATGGTTTAACTATCGTTTTTAACTCGTTGATCATTTGTTTTTTATCACTCATTATTGTTGGAATTTTTTAAATATTAAACATCCGTTTACATCACCAAAACCAAAACTAGCTTTTGCTACAATGTTAACTTCTTTTTCAATTAAATTTCGAGGTATTCTGTCTTCAGAAATTATGGCGGCTATTTGTTCGTTTACATCTTCGCAATTAATATTTGGGAAGATGAAACTATGGTGTATCTGCAAAACACTTGCAACACTTTCTATAGCTCCCGAAGCAGATAAGCAATGCCCGACCATTGATTTTAAAGAATTGATATAGGGAAAATCATTTCCTTTTAAATTTAGGGCTTTAGACCAGTTGTCTATTTCCGTAAAATCTTTACTGGTAGCAGTTAAATGCCCATTAATAGCATCAATATCTTTAGCGTCAATATTTGAATTGGCAACAGCATTTTTAATACAGCGTTGAGCAGCTTCCGAGTTAGGTGCAGTCATGGAACCCTCATTTCTTTGTCCTCCAGAATTTACTTCACCACCTAATATTTCGGCATATATGGTTGCGTCTCGTTCCAGTGCACTTTCCAATGATTCTATGACCATGGCACCAGCACCACTTCCAGGCACAAAC
Source organism: Flavobacteriales bacterium (assembly GCA_047634195.1). GTDB lineage: Bacteria > Bacteroidota > Bacteroidia > Flavobacteriales_D > Luteibaculaceae > JBLIDJ01. Next base: position 977 of record JBLIDJ010000013.1, on the reverse strand, counting down.
CCAGAAGCTGAAGCACTCATTGGCCTAGATCCTGTTTCTGGAGATTCGTTGTGTTTGTAAGTTAACACGCGAAGAGCATCAAATCCTCCCCATACATAGGGTCCATGATCGCTTGTGCTTCCAACAATCATTCGTTTTGCAAGTCCAGCTTTTATTCGATCGAATCCCATCAATATTGCTTCTGTACCAGTAATGCAAGCCGATGAATTGGTGGTTACTTGATTGCCTAAGCCTAAAATTCCACCGAGGTAGGCGCTAACTCCACTAGCCATCGTTTGAGCGACTACCGTACTGCCTAAGCGTCTTACTTTTTTATCATCTAACTTGTAAATGGCTTCTCTAAATTTTTCAACTCCAGAAGTTCCTGCTCCGAATATGGTTCCGCTTTCGAAGTCGGTGTTGTCCGTTATCGAAAGACCTGCATCTTTCCATGCATCCATTCCAGCCATGCAGCCATAAAGTATGCCAGAGCTATTAAAGTTTTTTAGTTGAAGTTCTGTAAAATAGTTCCGTTTTAGTTCTTCCGAAACGTTTGGAATACCTCCGATACAACAAGAAAAGCCTAATTCTTTTAAAGTTTCGTGATATTCAATTCCAGAAGTTCCGTTTTTTAAGGCATTCGTAAAATTGTCTAACCCAACTCCATTGGGAGAAACGACACCAAGACCAGTTATTACAATTCTTTTATCCATATTAATTAGTGCATAATACCTGCTATTTTGCCTCTACAAACCAACACTCCATCTTCGTTAAACATTTCCACGTTACATTTCAATTTATTGAACCTAAAATACTCTTTTTTACTTTTTACAACAACCTTCTCCCCCGGGAAAATAGGCTTAAAGAAATCCACTTCCGAAGAAGTTAAAGCAATTTTTATTTCATTTAACGGATTTCCTGCTTCGCTCAAAAGATAAATTCCGAATGAAACCACTCCAATCTGAGCCATGGTTTCAGTTAAAATAACACCTGGTGTA
>JBLIDJ010000012.1:0-34801 GCA_047634195.1 Flavobacteriales bacterium | reverse complement strand
TGGTAAAAACAAAGGCGAAGATGTCCCTTCTGACCTGTATATTTGGAAACTAGAAGTGAAATCGAAATACGAGGTAGAAAAACAAAAATCTATGGGACAAATTAGGTTGATTAGATAAGCAATTTAACACACCATAAACCTAACACCCCTCATGCAACTATTTGTTGTATGAGGGGTGTTCGTGTTAAAACGGGTTTATTAATCCTTTTCTAATTCCTTGATTTTAATTTTAATAAACTCAACTGCCTCATCACTTTCTTTTATAGCTCTTTTCAAGTGAAAATCTGCCTCCTTTTTGTCTCTTCCATCAAGAGAGAATTTCTCTAAAAAAACCAAACTATCATAGGTGTCATATAGGTTTAACCATGTGATACTTGATTTTAATTTATGGGCTGGGGCTTTTATTTTTTCAATTTCGTTGTTCCTCCAAGCTTTTTCAATCTCAGCAATCATTTCAGGAATATCTTCACAAAAAACGTGTAGCATTTCTAAGAGCATATCATGGTCACCATCCATTAAATCTATTATTTTATCAAAATTTATTTGTGACATGAGCATTAATTTTTTTAGTAGTTTTATGAAGCATACTAATCAACTCATCCGGTTTAAAACGTTTGAATAAGTATGCGGTTATTCCTAACATCATTAATATTTCAACTTCTTTTTCCAAAACATGAGCAGTTAAAGCTATTATTGGCATCTGTTTTTCCTGGTATTTCTTTAATAAGCCTAGTCGCTTCTTCGCCATCCATAATGGGCATTTGTATATCCATTAATAGAGGTAAGCACTTAATTACATATTAGATTGACCTGATATATTTTATCAGACTTCACCATTCTCCCAATCAAATTATTGAAGATATTAATCGTTGAATTAGACCTATTCAGTCGGTAACAAAATTCTGCGAAATACCCATCGATATTGAAGGAACTAACCCAAGAATAGGGGGTTCCTATCCATGACTTTACTTGATGAATCATGGTATGTAGTTTTAGAAAATTAGATCCGTGCTCGCTGTCTATTTGTTTTATATTGTATTCAGCCATTAATGGTTTATACCCCTTCCATTTGTCTGCGGTTATATTGGCTTCTTTACTAATATGTTTATCAAAAATACTGCTCAATTCTTTCGCTGAAAAATCATCTATTTTCAGGCTATACATTCTTTTAACCTTTCCTTCTTCTTTATATGCTATAGCACATACAGCTTTCTTCTTTTTAGTATCATAGCTCCTTACTACTATCCCTTTTTCTTTTCCTCCCACAACAAATTCATCCACCTTTACTTTCCCATGTATCGGGTGGTTTTCACTTAATTTCATTGCCTCTCTAACTTTATGCATAAATAGTCTTGCTGTTTTTTCAGTAACACCAAAACGTGCGGCAACATAACTTGCTGACAAGCTTTTTGTAGTGGTAGACATTTCAATAAAAATAAAGAATGCCTTACGGAATCCAAATATCACCTTATGAAAAATGGTATTTGCTGAAGCTGCTTCAGTATGATTACACTTATTACATGTTCGGGAGTAATCCTTTCTGATTTGATTACCTAAATGTGCACATTTCACACAACTAAAGACATTTTTCCACTTTATTTTAGATAAATATTCCTTGCGATTTTCATTGCTTTGAAAGTAATCACTAACCTCTAAGAGGTTTTGTCCTTTGAATATTTTCATATGACCTTTGTTTTTAAGGAAACAAAGGCATGTAAATATCTACTGACCTCTATCTTTTTATAAAGAAAAAAGCAATTATTTATGGGCTGTACAGCGCTAATTATGGAAGTAAATACGCTCAATTTCTTTACAAATGACTCCAAATGAACAAACCGATACAATCCCAAATGAGCCCATTGGCCAATGAATTTCGATAATAGAGTAAAAGTACTATGACAGAGCCTTATTAACATGGATGGTTACATTTATAAAGTAGCCATTAAGTTAAGTAACTTATCAATAAAGAGGTGTAAAAGACGATGTGATGTTGTGAAATAAGGATGGTCTAAGGCTTCTGAACTTTAAGTAACCAAACATCAGCATATTCTACTGAATGACTCATCGTTTTCCAAGCACGATATGATTCTTGATAGGTTGCGTATGAAGCAATAGATACTCTATTGAAACCAATGGTGGTTGACAATATTTGGGCTTCATATCCTTGTGTCCAAACAGCTTCTTTTAGTTTCTCAGCATTGTCTATGTATGAAAAACTCCCCACAATTAAGTGATAAGGTTTAAATACGGGCTCTATGACATGCTCAACGGGTATGTCGTCAGGTTCAATGTCGAGAGCGCTAATTTCTATTGCCGGCAATGTATCTGTTGCCACAAAATAAATAGGCTTAGGAGCTTTATGAAAAGGATTAAAATGATTTGCTTTTAAAGTGCCAACTTCTAAAAAATCCGTTTTTAACGGGATCCAAAAAAGGTAAAACCAAATAATGGCCGATAATACTCCTAAGACGATATAAATGATTGTTTTTTTCTTCACAACAATTGGCTTTTAACAAACATAACCAATTGCAAACAAGTATGCTAAAGTTGCAATAATTGTTTTTTCAAATTTTGCTTAAACACTCTTCCAATAGGAAGTTCTCTATTGGCTAAAATCACTTTAGATCCCGATATTTTTTGCACTCTGTTCATATTTACAATATAAGATTTATGAATTCGAGTAAAATGAAACGGTTCTATTTTTACAAGAATTGCCTTCATAGTAGATAATAACGTATGCCTTCCATTGTCGGTATATATATTTATGTAGTCTCCCAATGCTTCTACAAATTGTAGTTCATTCAAATTTATTTTTATCAATTGTGAGCCTGTTTTTAAGTAAACCATTTGCCCATCCTGTGGTTGTTCTACCAAACTATGTTTTATTTGAATTGCTTTTTCAATAGCGTGGTTAAAACGGGTATAATCAATTGGTTTTTCAATATAATCTGTCACATCATATTGATAGGCATCAAATGCATAGCTTGTTTTTGAAGTAACAAATATAACTTGAGGTATGTTTCTATATGCTTTTACAAATTCCATTCCACTCATCCCAGGCATTTCTACGTCTAAAAAAATAAGATCAATGGGCTCATCACCTACATGTTTGCTAAATTCTGTTGCAGAACTATAGCTCGCTACTAAATTTAAATGGGGAGTATTAAGGACACATTTTTCAACAGCCATTCGAGATACTTGCTCATCGTCTACTACAACACAGTTCATCATGATTTTTGGTTTTCACTAATTTAAGTATAAACCTTTTTTTTACATCGTTGATTATATGATGATTACCGATTTTATATGTAGCTCGTCAGTTTTAACGCATGTTTATGTCCTGATTTTGGGAACTCACCATTATATCTAGGGTCTGCTAAAAAAGTCAGAAAAAGACTTAAATGAGGCGGTAAAATGAAGCCTTATAATAATACTGCGAGTTGAAGACAAGGAAATAGAGGGTGATTTTATGACTAACGAACAAAAAGCGAAAGGTTTTTGTTTATTTTCACTCCACAACCTTGTACTTAATACTTAGCGAAAAGAGTTAAATAATTGAATAACAAGACGACACCTGTTTTTCAGCAGACCATGTCTAGGCATAGGTTTGATTGTTATGATAGACACTTCATGAGCTGATTAGGTGTTTAAATTACTCTCATTAAAAATCAATTTTTTATTCCAATTATAGCCATCAAGACTAATCCATGACAAGATTGTATTACTTTAGATTTATAAAAATAGGTTATGGCACTAATAAGAGAAGTAAGAGGAAATACCCCCCAGTTTGGAGAGAATTGTTTTATAGCAGAAAACGCAACAATTGTCGGTGAAGTTTGTATGGGAAACGATTGTAGCGTTTGGTACAATGCAGTTTTACGTGGGGATGTTCATTTTATAAAAATAGGAAACAAGGTAAATATACAGGATGGTGCTGTTGTTCATTGTACCTACCAAAAATTTGGAACAACCATTGGAAACAATGTGTCAATTGGTCACAATGCTTTAATACATGGATGCACGATTCATGACAATGTCCTTATAGGTATGGGCTCAATAGTTATGGATGGGGTAGTAGTGGAGTCAAACTCGATTGTGGCAGCGGGTGCAGTAGTATTGCAAGGTACTATGATAGAATCAGGGAGTATATATGCAGGTGTTCCTGCCAAGAAAGTTAAGACTGTAAGTAAAGAGCTGTTTGAGGGAGAGATTAAACGAATTGCCGATAATTACATAACTTACGCTAGCTGGGTAAAATAAGTGTTAAGCGATAGTAAAGTAGTGCTTGTCAAAATTTGATGCTCATTTCTTCTGTTTTTAATCTATAAATCAAGCATAAAACTCACTTTATATTTATTTTTTTAACGATTAAAGAATGCCTAAGTCCCTTGGTATTCAAGGGAATAAGAAAATAATCAAAAACACTTGTAAAGATTATTTGAAATGATAGGCAACCTCTATACGCAATAGCCGTTTTTATATCGGATAGTATAAGAAACGTTATACGAGGAGTTTAAGCAAAAAGTATGGTCACACAACTCAAGCAAGAACATCAATCTTTGTATAACGAAACAGCCCTGCCAAACGTGGTGGGGCTGTTTAATTTAATAATGTTTGTAGTTGTATTGATAAATCAACATTTCGTCCTGAGAATGATCCATTCGGATTTGTGCAGTCAATAAACCATCGTCATTGTATATATATTCAGTTGTAAACACAGACGCGTCGTTGATGTATACATCTTGTTTTTGCAATCTTTTTTTACCGTCATAAACATTTCTGAATTCAGACACTTTCCCGTCTTCTTCCAATTCAACTCTTATTGGTATTTTATCAGCGTAAAAAATTTTTTTAAACCCATAATTTCTCACAGAAATAAATTTTGTTTGAATGGATTGAATCAGCCCGTCAGCACTAAGGGTCGTAAGATCGTATTTGTATATTCGACCATAATTATTGTGGTAATGTTTTTTTGTTCCATTACTCACAGGTTGATAGCTATAATTTTTTTTGTCAACTAAGTTTCGGCTTTCAATAATAACGTTGCCGTTTTCTGTTGTAACGCCTACTTCTCGGTAGGTTGACAATACTTTTATGCGACCTAAATGATCGTATTCGTAATAATTAGTAAAAAAACTATTGTACTCATTCGTTTGTTCGCTAGTTAAATTGCCAACATCATCATACGTGTAGTGTGTGTTTTTCGGGTCTGAGTTATCAGTAAACACAATTTCTTTTTTTACCATACTCCCTTTCCTTGAAAAATGATAGATGTATTTTTTTGAAAGAGGAATCATTGCCTCCAATGTTTTCTTTTTAGAAATCGTTGTAGTTATCTGAAGCACTCTTTTTTGTTGCATAAAATTAGGCGCAAACGAAGCGTCTTCAGTAAGTTTATTGTAAGCACTTGCTATTTGTAGCTGCGCGAAAGCACAGTTGAAACAGCAAAAACTAATAAGTATTAATCTGATTAATAGCATCTAATACAGTGTTTACCGGTTTTTTGCAACTCCTATTTTTACACACATAAATGGTGGTAGTATTTGCTATGTATTTGAGTTGAAGCAAGGGTAATTTGCTTTTATCATTCGTCGCACCCATCATTAATTTGTAAGGAATGTAGTGCTCATTATGCAATTGTAATGCCGTTTTGGAGGGAGTATCTCCTAATATCGCTATTTGGTATGTTTTATCTGACAAGTACATTTGAGTCATACACCAATTTGAATAACCAGCTCCATACTCTGGCATTTTTTGGTATACATTCGAAAGCATTTGTTTGGATCGATCCATGTAGGTTTTATTATCGTTGTGCATTCCCAATTTCACTAACACTTTTGCCATAATCGAATTTGAAGCAGGAATCACATTATCATGCACATCATATTTCCGTGCAATTAAAGCAGGGTCTAGATCTGAAGTGTAATAAAACAATCCATTTTCTGGATTACTAAAATGTTTCATCACATAACCTGTAATTTGTTCAGTCTCAGTTATCCATTGTTCATCAAAAGTTTGTTCATACATACTCAAACAAGCTTCCGCTAATAAAGCATAATCATCCAAGTATGCATTGATATTGCTTTTCCCGTTTTTGTAATTTCTGTCCAAACGACCATCTTTTTGTTTCACCTTCTTAATCAATGTTTTTAAGGCCTTTTTGGCGATGCTGAGATACTCAGGGTTTTGAATGTATTGATAGGCATCTAATAGTCCAGTAATAGCCAATGCATTCCAACTTGTGAGTATTTTGTCATCTAATCCTGGTCTTATTTTATGAGAGCGAGCTTCTAACAAACGATTATTAACGTCTGTTACTTTCGAACGCAAATCAGTGATTGACAAATTATTGTCATCTGCGAATTGTTGGTCAGACATATCGCGTAATAAAATATACTTTCCATCTTCCCAATATCCTTTCGGGTTAATGTTGTAATATTTTTTTACCCAATCAAAGTCTGCGCCTAACACTTCCTTCAATTCATCTTTTCCCCAACAATAAAATTTACCTTCTTCACCTTCAGAATCGGCATCTAGAGAAGAATAAAATAAGCCCTCGGGAGATTGTAACTCTCGCGCCATGAAATCGATAGTCTGCGCTACAATATGCTTGTAATGCACATCTTTGGTAGCTCCGTATGCTTCAGCATACAACGACAATAATTGCCCATTGTCGTAAAGCATTTTCTCAAAATGTGGAACTTTCCAATCAACATCGGTACTGTATCGTGCAAAACCACCACCTATTTGATCGTAAATGCCACCATAAGCCATCTTATCTAGCGTCAGTTTAACATATTCTAAAATATCTTCTCTTTCATAGCTAATAGCATACTTCAATAAAAACTGGTAGTTGTTTGGAATAGGGAATTTCGGAGACCTGTCAGGACCACCTTTTTTGTAATCAAACCCCTCAGCCCAATTGGATACAACTTCATGCAATTTACTTTCTTCAAATCCTTTAGGCATTTCCACCGAAACCAACTGATCGGATTGTTGAATACCTTCTGCTAACTTGGCCGCGTACTCCTCCATTTTTTCGGGCTCACTTTTGTATACTTCCATAAGCTGCATTAAAGCCGATTTCCATGAATCTTTCGGGAAATATGTGCCTCCCCAAATAGGCCTTCCGTCAGGCAAAGCCACTACATTTAAGGGCCAACCACCTTGTTGTTTCATCAATTGTACGGCAGTCATATATACTTGATCTACATCAGGTCGTTCTTCTCTATCTACCTTGACCGACACAAAGTGCTGATTCATAATATTCGCCACTCCAGTGTCTTCAAACGATTCGTGTTCCATCACATGACACCAATGACAAGCTGAATAGCCAATGCTGATAATCATTAACTTTTGTTCTTCTTTTGCTTGTTCAAAAGCTTCTTCCGACCATGGCTGCCAATGCACAGGGTTGTATGCATGTTGCAACAAGTAAGGACTTGTTTGATCAATAAGTTTATTGGGAGTCTTGTTATGGTCTGTCATTTTTCCAGGGGGCTTACAAGCAGTTATTAATACTATTACAAGTAGGGTAGATAAAGTTAGTTTCATGAGTTTTTTCCTCCTTCTATTTCAATATCGTCTTCAAAGTTGACTAAGAATTTTTTACCAACAGCAAAAGCTTTGGCTTTAAATTCTCCTGATGCTTTTACATGAATTGTTTTGCTGCCCATTAAGGCCAAAATACTCGGTAATAAGTTGTTTGAAATGGCAGACATCTCTGTAAAAACAACAAACGTTTGTTGTTTTTTACTCTTTTTATCCAGTACCAATTTTTCAGGAATAATCACTTTACCAATATGGTTGCCAGCAATTGCTAAGTCAATGTCTGCTGACATAATCTTTATTGTATAATTATTGGGGTTTTCGAGGGTTACTGTAACGCCCAAGTCTACACCAGAGAAACTGATGTTTTTTACCGACAAACTATCCACAGAAACAAAAGCAACGTCTTGATAGTTGATGCAACCAAATTGCAACAAGCCTAGAATTAAAACACTTAATCGAACTAAAAACCTCATATCGTATAAAAATAAAAAAGGGTTGTTTCAAAACTGAAACAACCCTAAATATGTCAACGTGTTAATCAATAACTAACAATATTCGTTGTAAGCCATTTTTAGGTTTTCTGCAATCATATCGGCAGGTCTTCCTTCAATATGATGACGCTCAATAAAGTGTACTAATTTACCATCTTTAAACAAAGCAATAGAAGGAGATGAAGGAGGGTAAGGAAGCATGTATTTTCGTGCTTGATCTACCGCATCTTTATCAACTCCTGCAAATACTGTGGCTAATTTCCCTGGGACTTTAGCATTGTCGATAGACATTTTAACGCCTGGGCGTGCATTACCTGCTGCACAGCCACATACCGAATTTACCACAACCAATACTGTTCCTTCGTTGTTGTTCAATACTTCGTCAACTTCGTTTGCTGATACCAATTGATTGAAACCTGCTGATGTTAGGTCTTCTTTCATTGGTGCTACTAATTCTGCTGGATACATATCTTAAATAGTTTTTTCAATTTATAGAATACAAAATTAAACATTCTGATAGAGTAAACGACAGGAATCCCGTCAGATAAATGTCATGTTTATCCTTGCTTTCTTTTTTTCTCAAAAAATTGTGTCAATATCGAGGAACATTCTTCTTCACATAACCCACCTACCAAGGTGGTTTTGGGATGAAAAATGCCAGGCGCAAGCAATTGTTGTTGAATAGCATTGCTCCCTTGTTTTTTGTCTGCAGCACCATAAATAATCTTCCCTATTTGAGACCATTTCAACGCTCCAGCACACATAACACAAGGCTCTAGTGTAATGTACATCACACAATCTTTTAGGTATTTTCCACCAAGATATTCGGAAGCACTTGTTATAGCTTGCATTTCGGCATGGGCCGTAACATCTGTTAATGTTTCGGTTAAATTATGCGCCCTCGCAATTACTTGATTTTTACAAACCACAATAGCCCCCACAGGGACTTCATCTTTTTCAAGTGCTTTTTGAGCTTCGGCCAAAGCCAATTTCATAAAATGCTCATCGGTATATACCCCTATGCTCATAATTCTTTTGTTTGCTGGTTTAATTTGTATTTGTACAAATACCATAGACAAGCACCTGTAAGAAACATAGAAAGACAAACCCCAAACCAATCTTCTGCTCTACTACCGTATATGCCCCAAGATTCTGAGATAACTTTGTTGTGAATCATATAGGTGAAAATAATAGCGATGGCATTGTTGGCAAAGTGCGCTGCAATTGGCACCCAAATGTTGCCAGAAAAAACAAATAAATAGCCAAGCATACCTCCTAGCAAAAATCTAGGAATGAAACCAAAAAACTGCATGTGTAGTGCACTAAAAAGCGCTGCCGATAGCCAAATACCAATGTGATAATTGTTTGTCCACTTGGAAAAAATACGTTGAATGATACCTCTAAAAAGCAATTCTTCTCCTAAAGCAGGGATTAAAGCGATAAGCGCTATGTTTAAAATAAGTCCACCCAATGAAGTAGTAGCAAGCACTGCTTCTGTAATTTGTTGAGCAGATTCTTCCAACGCCCTTAGTGTATTTTCCAATTCTTTCATTCCTTCTGGAAGCGTAAGAGATTCATTCCAGCCTGCTAACATGCCTACAGTTGGAATTGAGGCTAACATAGCTGCAACAGCTATCCATATTATTTTTTTATTAGGTTTCTCAAATTCAAAAAAAGATACGTCAAGACGTAACATACGTTGCTGAAAAATAAAAGCTGGTAAGATAAAGGCGCCTAAGTGTTGACAAAAAATGAGAATCAGGTTTAGGCTTCTTGTATGCTCAAAATTAGGGTCATTTAGCAAAGCTAAATCTCCTTCGAAAAGATTAATTCCATAAAGCATATGAACTACTTCTGTGCCTAAAAAACTAAACAACATACCTGAGCATATACTCAATAACATGATGAATATAAGTTGCGCCATTGGGCTAATTTGCTTTATCTGAGTTTCTTCCATTTGTCAGTTCAATATTTAGTAACTTTGCACCGCAATTTTAGCGGATGGTAAAGATAGGAAATATAGACCTCGGCGAGTTCCCTTTGTTGTTGGCTCCCATGGAAGACGTAAGTGACCCCCCTTTTCGTGCCTTGTGCAAAGAAAATGGAGCGGATTTGATGTACACCGAATTTATTTCTTCGGAAGGACTCATCAGAGATGCGGCTAAGTCTGTTGCCAAACTTGATATTTACGAATATGAGCGGCCTATAGGAATTCAGATTTTCGGAAACGATATCGATTCTATGAAAGAAGCAACGGAAATCACCGCAAAATCTAACCCAGATATTATTGACATTAATTATGGCTGCCCTGTAAAAAAGGTTGCCTGTAAAGGATCTGGAGCTGGAATATTGCAAGATATTCCTAAAATGGTAAGATTAACAGAGGCCATTGTTAAAAGCACCAGCTTACCTGTCACCGTAAAAACCCGATTGGGTTGGGACGAAGACACTAAATACATTGTAGATGTAGCTGAAAGACTGCAAGATGTGGGGATTCAAGCCATATCTATACATGGTCGTACACGAAAACAGATGTACAAAGGCGAAGCAGATTGGTCTTTAATTGCTGATGTTAAAAACAATGCGCGCATACACATCCCCGTTTTTGGAAATGGTGATGTTGATACACCTGAAAAAGCACTAGAAAAGCGCAATAAATATGGAGTAGACGGCATTATGATTGGTCGTGCTGCAATTGGATATCCTTGGATATTTAATGAAATAAAACACTTTTTTAAGACAGGTACTCACCTGGATCCACCTACTATGATGGAGCGAATTAAAGCGGCCAAAGCTCATTTAGCCATGGCTGTAGAATGGAAAGGTGAAGGTTTAGGAGTTGTTGAAACGAGAAGACATTACACCAATTATTTCAAAGGCATTATTAATTTCAAACCTTATCGTATGCGCTTAGTTACATGCGATACATATGAAGGCTTACTTTCTATTTTTGAAGAAATTGAAGCCGTATTCTCAGATTATATTTTTCATGCTGTGCTGAATAAAGCAATATAGGAGCCATTGAAAACACTTATCGTTTTGTTATTCAATTATTTACAGCTAATTACCAAGGGCGAAATACAAGGTTGTTAGGTGCAAATGAACAAAAACCTTGTGCTTTTTGAATTTTTAAGTAGACCTTATAAAAGGAATATGCTTATAAAAATTACTTGTTGTTGAAGTTAGACATGGTTCTGTCTAAACCAATGGTGACGAATGCTTTTACAAGATCGCCGCAAATAGCGATACGCTCTTTTAAAGTCTCTTTTTCTTCTTCATGCCAACTTCCCAACACATAATTTACTTGTTGACCTTTGTCGAAAGTGGAACTGATACCAAATCGTAGTCGGGCATAATTTGAATGACCTAAGGTCAGTTGAATGTTTTTTAAGCCATTGTGGCCACCATCACTACCTTTTCCTTTGAGCCTTATTTTACCAAATGGCAAGGCCAGGTCGTCGGTAATAATTAATAAATTATCGATGGAAATTTTTTCTTTTTGCAACCAATAATTGACAGCTTTTCCACTCAAATTCATGAAAGTGCTTGGTTTGATGCAAATAAGGGTGCGTCCCTTTATTTTTAGTTCCGCTTTATCGCCTAACCGGTCTGGTTTAAAACAAGTATTGGACGCCTTTACCAAGGCGTCCAATACGTTAAATCCTATATTGTGGCGAGTATTCTCATACTCAGTTCCAATATTTCCTAAGCCTACAATGAGGTACTTCATGGTGTTAATTAAGCTTCAGTAGCTGCTTCTGCTGCTTCTGCTCCTTCTGCAGACTCTTCGTCTTCATCAACAGCACCACGAGCGGTTTTAATTCCAACTACAACCGCTTGAGTAGGGTGTAAGAATTCAATTTTGCTGAACTGGCTACTAATGTCACCCATACGGATTTTAAAACCAATACGAAGATTAGTAATATCTACAGTAATCATTTCAGGTAAATCTTTTGGCAATGCTTGTACTTTAATTTTTCTAAAGTGTTGCATTAATTTACCACCATTTTTTACTCCAATGGAAGTACCTTCTAAAAGGACAGGTAATTCAACTTTAACAGCTTTTCCTTCAAACAGTTGCATGAAGTCAGCATGTATAACTCTATCACTTACTGGGTGAAACTGAATATCTTTAAGGATAGTTCTATGGTCTGTTCCATCAAGATCTAACGATATTTCATACACTTCTGGAGTGTATATCAATTTGTTAAGAGCAAGACGTGAAACAGTAAAGTGTTTTTGTTCTTCACCACCGTACATTACGCAAGGAATTAAATCTTCTTTACGCAATAGCTTTGCATCCTTTGTCCCTACGCTCGTTCTTACTGAGCCGCTCAACGATACTTTTTTCATCTTTATATATTTTAGTTAATAAATTACATTCCTACAAAATGCTTGCTGATAGACTGCTGTGTTTGAACCGAGTCAATAACATTGGCAAACAAGGGCGCTACAGAAAGCACTTTTATTTTTGATGATTGTTGTTTTAATGGGATGGTGTCAGTAACAATCAATTCTGTCAACACCGAATTTTCTATTCTTTCATAAGCAGGACCACTCAATATAGCATGTGTACATACTGCTCTTACAGATGTAGCGCCATGTTCCATCATCATTTCAGCAGCTTTAGTTAAGGTGCCAGCAGTATCAACCATATCGTCGATAATGACAACGTCTTTTCCAGCAACATCTCCGATAACGGTCATGTTTGCCACTTCATTAGCAACTTTACGTTGTTTGTAGCAAATAGCCAAATCAACATTTAAGAACTTGCTATATGAATTAGCTCGTTTTGTACCTCCTGTATCAGGGGCAGCAATAATCATGTTGTCTAAATTCAGACCTTTTAAATAAGGTAAGAAAATAGAAGAAGCGTATAGGTGATCAACAGGAACTTCAAAGAATCCTTGAATTTGATCAGCATGTAAATCCATAGTGATGATTCTATCTACCCCAGCCGCAGTTAATAAATTAGCGACCATTTTTGAACCTATAGCAACACGTGGCTTGTCTTTGCGATCTTGACGAGCATACCCAAAATAAGGCATAACTGCAATAATTTTTCGTGCACTTGCACGTTTTGCAGCGTCAATCATTAACAACAATTCGAATAGATTGTCGCTAGGAGGAAAAGTAGATTGAATTAAAAACACATCTTGCCCTCTAACAGTTTCTTCAAACGAAGGTTGAATTTCTCCATCAGAAAACTGAGCAATATTTATTTCACCTAACTTACCACCTCTAATACTAGCTATTTCATCGGCTAAGTACTGAGAAGCGCGGCCTGAAAATAATTTGGTGATGATTTCCATAATATTACCTATTTTTAAATGGGGTGCAAATGTACTGATATACATTTATCTACACAAAGAAATAATAGGTGTAATAAGTAGTTATTTTCGATGTTGAGATCAAAATGTTAAAGAAAGGCTTGCGTAAATCATTAAAAGCGGTAAATTCGCAGCCTTATTTGTACTCTAATCCGCCCGGATGGCGGAACTGGTAGACGCGCACGACTCAAACTCGTGTATCTTTGATGTGTCGGTTCGATCCCGACTCCGGGTACTGTTCCCTCTGAAACATTGTTTCAGAGGGATTTTTTTTGGTGAAAACACGCGCCATTTTCCAATTAAACATTCTCAATTTTATCTGATTTCTTTCCAAACAGGTCAATTTAACAGCTAAATAGAATGTTTTTTATAGTTTATGAGTTTTTATTGACGGTTACAACCTTTAGTGTTAAATAATTTCATTAGATTTAAACAATAGTTTCTATGATACGCTCATTCAATGTTATAAATGTGCAAGTCTTCTTACAAAATTCATTTCAAAATTTGTTTTGTAAGACTCTTATTTAATGTAAAAAATGGATATTAATCAAGTAAAGTTAACAACTCAAGAGTCTGAATTAAAACAAATGTTGATTCAAACAAATGAAAATCATGAAATGCAGTTGAAACAACTGGCAGCAATTATACATAAGAATATTGGGGGAAAGTTAGGCGCCCTATCGTTGTGGATTTCAAACCTGATAGATAACAAAGATGAAAAATCTAGGGATATCGTCAATGAGTTAATTAGTGACTTATCAAAAACTGCAAGAAATATTTCGCACCATCTTTATCCAGCAACTTTAGAGGGTTTTGGGTTGATTTCTGCCATCGAAGATTTTGTGAATGAAATTGATCATGGAGATCAAATAAGCATCTACATAACGCAAGAATGTGAGAAAAAATCCAGTTCAAAGAGTATTAGCATCTTTAGAATAATTGTGCAATGTTTGACATCATCTATCTGTGTTGAAAACAATTGTTACATTTCTGTTTTGCTGAGAGAAACAGAACAAACGAAATCAATAGTTTTAGTTTTTAAGGATAAGTTAGCAGACTTATTTAATCAAGATTGGGTACGACACGTCAATAATCAATTAATGATTTTTGACATTAACAATAAATGGAAAGAGTCTCGTGACCTAAAAAGTAGATTGATCATATCAACAATAAAGTAAATGAATAAACTGATAAAAATAGCACTGGTAGATGACGAACAATTGTTCGTGGAAGGGCTTTCGTTTTTGTTAGGCAATGAAGACTTCATCGAAGTTATTTGTGCGGCTAATGAAGGACAATCGTTTTTGAATAATTTAGTTGATTTGCCAGCTAATAATTTCCCTGACCTCGCACTAATTGATATTGAAATGAATCCTATGGATGGATTTGAATTGGCTGAAAAGCTAAAACAAGTTTATCCAGATCTACACATAATTGTATTATCCTCACATTATAAACACGCTATGTTGGGGCAAATGATAAAAATTGGTGTTTCCGCTTTTTTACCCAAAAACGCATCCAGAGAACTATTGATCGAAGCGATAACAAAAGTGTATCACACAGGAGTTTATTTTTCTCCTAAAGATTATGAGATGTTGTCTCTTTTCACTAAAAGTCACTCCAAAAACAGGTATTTTTCTCCTAGCGATGAATTATCGGACAGAGAGAAAGAAGTACTAGTTTGTATTTGTGATGAAAAGACCAACACTGAAATTGCTGAAAAACTTTATCTGAGTAAGAGGACGGTTGAAAGTCATAGACAAAACTTATTGTTTAAAACCAAGGTGAAGAATACAGCAGGTTTGGTTATCTATGCCATATGTCACGAAATATATACTCCTTCTTCAGCTCATTATTTTTAACTGGAAATTATAATTTTTTACATCCTTATTATTTCGGTTGCAGTTTTTGGAAGATTTCAACTTCGGTTTATCGATAGCAAGTTTGCTAAACGTATTGTAATTACCCAACTAGTTGGAATAGGAGCTTCTTGTGCTGTAAGGTTTAAAACAGAAGGATATATCATTTTCACTTTTGCGATCATAGCTATTTAGTGTATGCCTTGAAGTTTCTATTCAACAAGCAGCGTTTGATAATCCTTCTTATTGCCTTGCCAAGCTTACTTTTTTGGATCTTTCATTTGTTTTAATGGCCTTATGTCAACAACTTGTCACTGTTGTCGATTTTACCCATGGTATGTTATTTCATATATGTTGTTCCAAATTATAAAACGTACCAAAACGAATTTGTTTTTCTAACGATGCTGATAGCAGCTGCTTTAATTCGAAATTGCATTTTCTTTACCTCACTTAGCTTTTAAAAAATGGTTAAATTACTTTTGGAATAATTGATATCAATAACCTAATCAAAACTATATGCGCCTTAAGAAAATAGCGTTGTTCGGAATTCTTACAATCATTTTTGCCAATTTATTAATTTTAGTCACCGACCGCACGTACTTGTATAAAGGCATAGCCAACACCTACTTGAAAGGCAGGAAAGGTCCTGGTATTTTCGATTTAGAGGCATTTAAATACAGGATTTTACCCCCAAGTAAAGACACGTTTCCTGAAAAACTAATCACTAAAAAAACACTAGAAATCACTCATGTTGAAGCACTTGAAAAACTAGGCTCCAATTCATTTCTTGTGTATCAAAATGATAGTCTGCTGGTAGAACGCTACTGGAATTCTAATAGCGAAACAGTTAGTAATTCGTTTAGTGTAGCCAAATCTATTTTAGGGATTTTAACAGGAATAGCCATTAAGGAAGGGTTTATTAAAAGTATGCAAGAACCTGTGGGTAATTACATCCCGCATTTTACGGCTGATTCCTTGCAATTTATCACCATACATCATTTGTTGAGCATGAGTTCTGGAATTCATTGGATTGAAAGTGGGGCGAATCCTTTTTCGCACAACGCTAAAGCATACTATGGTACTGACTTAACAAGTATGATGAATGAAATAGAGTATGAGAAAAAACCGGGCATAACCTTCGAATACAAAAGTGGCAATAGTCAAATATTGGCAATGGTGTTGGCCAAAGCAACTGAGATGAATGTTAGTCAATTTGCAACCAAGTATTTGTGGAAACGAATAGGTGCAACACAAGATGCTTTTTGGAGCTTGGATGATGAGAATGGTGTAGAAAAAGCATTTTGTTGTATGTATGCTACTGGGCATGATTTCGCGAAATTAGGCATGCTCATGAATCATGAAGGAAATGTTCAAGGGAATCAACTTCTTGACTCAAGTTTTGTGTCCATGAGTACAAAACCAGCATCATTAAAAACCATGAACGGAAAAGAAAATGCTTTTTATGGCTTACATTGGTGGGTGTTCAATTCCTATAAAAACCTAACAGGGTATTACGCAAGAGGTATTCTTGGTCAATACATTATTGTAATTCCTAGCGAAAATATTGTAATTGTTCGAACAGGGCATCAACGAATGGGGAAATCAGATGGATTTCACCCTGATGATCTTTATATTTACCTTGATATTGCACGAGACCTTATAACAGATGAAAAAAGATATTAATCCGCCAAAAGTTGAAAACGTAGCCTTTGCTGTAGTTCAAGAAAAAAATGAACACGACGAAGATATTTGGAATGTTTATGTCGTAAATTTAAAAGATGAACCCTTGGAAAGTGCCTTAGTGAGTGCTACTGGATATGGGGAGTTGGATGGCGATATGAAAAAAACCACCACGTTGCGTTATTTTTTGGGTGACGTAAAAGCAAATTCTTTTACCTTGATTGAACCTATTATGGAAGATGTGTTTAGTTTGCATAACGAGTATTGGTTGACATTCTACAACAACAAAGTATTGCATGATAAGAAATACATCTTTTTGGCTGAAAGTATTAAACAAGAACATTTAACCGACATTCCACTAATTAATAAAAAAGGAGTGCTAATACAATAGTGATGTTAAATCCTAAACAGATATCAAACATTCTTTTTTTGGACATAGAAACAGTTCCTCAATGCCAAAATTATCAAGATTCATCTCCAACGACACAATATCTTTGGGGGTTAAAAACCTCCTATTTGCAGGAATACAATAAAAAAACGGCAGAAGAATTATATGATAAAGCTGGAATCTATGCTGAGTTTGGTAAAATTGTGTGTATTTCTGTAGGTTATTTCCGCGATCAAAAATTTCGAATAAGGTCTTTTGCACAAGAAAACGAAAAAACTTTACTCGAGGACTTTGCTCAACTAGTCAATAAACATTTCAATAAAAAACAGCATTTGCTCTGTGCGCACAACGGAAAAGAATTCGATTTTCCATTCATAGCCCGACGCATGCTGATTAATAAAGTAGAAATTCCCAATACGCTCAATTCGGCAGGAAAAAAACCATGGGAAGTAAAGCACTTGGATACTATGGAGTTGTGGAAGTTTGGCGATTACAAACATTACACCTCCTTACAATTGTTAGCCCATATTTTTAATATACCTACACCTAAAGACGATATTTCAGGTGCAGATGTTGCTCAAGTGTATTATAAAGACAAAGACTTAAATAGAATTGTTGCGTATTGTCAAAAAGATGTGATTACTATTGCACGATTGTATCAGTGTTTTGTCAATTTAGCTCCTTTTACAGACGATCAACTTATTATTTCAACCTCATGACTACAAGCATAGACGTAAAAAACACTTCCATTTCTTTTAAGCAAAAAGACCAATCGTGGAGAATGGTTACTAGAGGTATTTCTTTTACCCTGAGTAACGGAAAGACCTTAGCTATGGTTGGCGAGTCGGGGAGTGGTAAGTCTGTGACAGCACTTTCGTTGCTACGTTTGTTGCCCGAAAACATAGGCGTACTCTCCGAAGGAACCATAACTTATACCAGAGACCATGACTCTATTGATTACCATCAACATCCCGAAGAGTGGGAGGCGCTGAGAGGGAAAGGTATAGCGATCGTTTTTCAAAACGCCATATCTGGGCTTAATCCTACCATTACATGTGGTAATCAAATGCGCGATGTGCTGGCAATGCACAACCCTTCCAAAGATTCAAAGAAATTTGTGCAGCAACTATTTGAAGAAGTTAAACTGCCAGAGCCTAATCGAATATTTTCCAGTTACCCTCATCAACTTTCGGGTGGACAACTGCAACGAGTAATGATAGCCATGGCATTGGCTTGCGAACCTGCTTTTTTAATTGCCGATGAACCCACTACGGCACTTGACCCAAGCTTACAACTCGAAATATTGGAGTTGCTCAACAAAATTCAAGAAAAAAGAGGGTTGGGAATGTTATTTATTACCCACGATTTGCAATTGATAAAATCGTTTGCCCATGAAATAGGGGTTATGTATGGAGGTGAGTTGGTAGATTACGGCACGGTAGATGAAATACTGAATAATTCACAAAACGATTATACCAAAGCTTTGTTAAAGTGTAAACCTAGCATAGATTTTAAGCAAAGTCACTTGCCAACAGTGGAGGAATACTTGAACAACAATATTGCGCCAATTACAGAAGCAAAAGAACGAGAAATAAGGTGGGGAGAAGTGCCTGTATTGGAAGCCAAACACCTGTATAAATATTATGAAAAGAAAAAATGGCTCGGCAAAAACACAATATTCAAAGCTGTAGACGGTGTAAATATAGAAGTATTTGAAAACGAGGTTGTTGGCATTGTTGGTGAATCGGGTAGTGGGAAATCTACGGTGGCTCAAATGCTGTGCGGATTAATAACGCCAACAAAAGGAGAAATAAAATACAAAGGTTCTTTTGTGCTTGAGCAAAATCGTGCTTGCCTGAAAAAATGGGCGAAATCTGTTCAACTTATTTTTCAAGACCCCTACAGTTCGCTGAATCCCAAGCACACCATTATCAACCAAGTAAAAGAAGTAATACACGTACACAAAACCCGAAAAACGAACAAAGAGCAACGTATGTTTGCCAGAGAGTTGTTGAAGAGAGTAGGCTTGGATGAGGAATTGTTTGACAGGTATCCTTTTCAATTGTCGGGAGGGCAACTGCAACGAGCAAGCATTGCTAGAGCGTTGGCCGTAGAGCCAAAAGTGATTATTTGTGATGAGTCGGTTTCGGCGTTGGATGTTTCCATACAGGCGAACATATTGAACCTGCTCAAAAAACTGAAGGAAGTTTATAATTTGTCGTTCATTTTTATCGCACATGATATGGGAGTTGTGCGCTATTTCTGCGATAGGGTAATGGTCATGCAACATGGAAATGTGGTAGAAGAAGGACTGGTCAGTCAAGTGTTTGACTATCCTAAACACCCGTACACGCAACAACTGATTCGCATTGCCAAAAAGTTGGTTTAATTTCCCTGAGTTTAACATGGGTAATTATTAATATCGACTTTGGTTATGGCATAATATTTGCTTGGGGTTCAAGTTTAACCTTCATCCACTTTATGCGTCTCATTTTCACCCTATTATTTTTGTTTTTCGGTTTTGTTGGCCAAGCGCAGCAGTTAGTTGTCAAAGACCAATCTTCCTTGCAAGCTATTGCCAATGTGCATATCACCAGTAAAAAAGATAACATTGCATTGGTTACTAATCCAAACGGAAAAGTAGATATCAGCAGTTTGAAAAATGCGGACAGCATTGTCATTTCACACCTAGGTTATTACGAAGCTGAATTCAGCTATCAAGAATTGAAGAGCCTAAAATTCACCTTATTACTTTGGGAAAAAAATCACGCCTTACAAGAAGTGGTCGTTTCGGCAAGTAGGTTTGAAGAAAAAAAAGAAGATATTCCACAAGCAATGCAAGTGATAGATGCCAAAGAGTTGGCATTTACCAACACTCAAACTGCGGCAGATGTGTTGCAACAATCGGGTAATGTGTTTGTTCAAAAAAGCCAATTGGGTGGTGGAAGCCCAGTAATTCGAGGGTTTGAAACTAACAAAGTATTGATGGTGGTTGATGGGGTGCGCATGAACAATGCCATTTATAGAGGCGGACATTTGCAAAATGTGGTTACAGTAGATAACAACATGTTGGACCGTGTTGAGATTGCCTTTGGGCCGAGTTCGGTCGTTTATGGAAGTGATGCCTTGGGAGGTGTTATGCATTTTTTCAGTAAAAAGCCATTGTTTAGTACAGATGATACAACTCTCATAAAAACGAAAGCATTTACGCGATATTCAACGGCATACAACGAAAAAACTGCGCATGTAGATATGAATCTTGGTTTTCGAAAATTTGCTTCGCTAACGAGTATTACCGTTTCCGACTTTGGTGATTTACGACAAGGAAATAATCGCAATCCGCTTTATGAAGATTGGGGTAAACGTACTTTTTACGTGGAGCAGATAAACGGCGTAGATTCGGCCTTGGTCAACAGCAATGTCAATATCCAAAAGCAATCGGGATACAAGCAGTTAGATATATTACAGAAATTTAGGTATCAACACAATGCCACGACAGAAAGCAATATCAATGTGCAGTTTTCTAACTCTTCCAATATGCCGCGTTACGATAGACTATCGCAGTTGGTTGATGATAAACCAAAATACGGACAGTGGTATTATGGGCCTCAAAAACGATTGCTTACATCATATACTTTTCAGTCGAGCAAAAAAACAAAGCTGTTTGATGATGTAAAAATCATAGGAGCATACCAACTCATAGAAGAGAGTAGGCATACACGTCTTTTCAAAATAGAAAAATTAAATCACCGTACCGAGCAAGTAGACATTTTTTCCTTGAACGTAGATTTAGCCAAAGAAATAAACAAACACGAATTACGCTATGGCGCTGAGGTGGTACTGAATGAAGTAAACTCCAGGGCTGAAACAGAAAACATCAATTCAGGATCAATTTCAGGGCTCGCCACGCGTTACCCCGACGGAGGTTCTAGTATGAACTCGTTTGCAGCATACGTAACACATGCTTGGGAAATATCGGATAAAGTAATCTTGTCTGACGGCTTACGATTGAGTAACATACAGTTGGCCTCAAAATTTGTGAATAAAACATACTTCCCCTTTTTGGCCGATGAGGTAACACAAAACAATACGGCCCTAGCAGGAAACCTTGGGTTGGTGATAAAACCTGGCAAAGATTGGCGCATAAACTCCGTATTAGCAACCGGTTTTAGAGCACCAAACGTTGATGATTTGGGTAAAGTGTTTGATTCTGCGCCAGGTTCGGTGGTGGTACCCAACCCTAATTTAGCTCCCGAAAAAACAGTGAACATTGATCTCGGTATTTCCAAGGTGTTCAACAAAAAAATAACGATTGGTACAACGATGTATCACACGTGGTACCAAAACGCGATAACCATTACACCTTCTACCTTCAATGGGCAAGACTCTATTGTGTACGACGGGGTGAAAAGCCAAGTAAATGCCTTGACCAATGCTAGAAAAGCGACCATACTGGGTGGGAACGCCTACGTTGAAGCAAACCTTAGCAAGAATTTCTCTATTAACTCAACCATCAATTATACCTATGGGCGTATCAAGGCCGAAACCACTACATCGCCTTTGGATCACATATCACCTATGTTTGGAAAAACAAGTTTTATGGTGCGCTTAAATAAGTTTAAAGGCGAGTTTTTTGCGATATACAATGGCTGGAAACGTGTGAAAGACTACAACATTTTTGGCGAAGATAATTTTGCTTTGGCCACTCCAGACGGTACTCCTGCATGGATAACCCTAAACATAAGAACGGCGTATCAAATAAATGATCGTTTTCAAGCGCAAGTAGCACTCGAAAACATCATGGATACCAACTACCGGGTGTTTGCTTCGGGTATTCATGCTGCTGGTCGCAACTTGGTGCTTACGCTGAGGGGGAATTTTTAATAACGTTTAATCTACGGTAACTTTTTGTTTTCAAGATAGCTTACGATGATACCTTACCTTGTGATTATTTGTAATAAATGAGGCTTTAGTGTGATGACTAAATGGAAAAAGAGCTTAAACAGGTGTATGTGCTTATTGTGAACAAGATTACTCGAGTGCATCTGTATCGATAACTTATGGCAGAACGCCAGCGGAGATTGTTGCTAAACTTTTAACAAAACGGATGGTTTTTAGACTGATATAACAGGCCTGAACATATATTTACACCGTTTTCCATAATCTTGGTAAGATCTCTTTTAAAGCCTGTCCAGTTTCAATTTGATTCATAACAGAAACAGCATTATCTCTGAAAATATACTCATAAAAAAACACCGTTGGCAGTGGTTTTCAATTTCTTTTCCAAACATTCTCTGCCTAGCTTTTTATTGCGGCAAGATGCCGCGCTTAATGGGACGTAGCGAGACGCTACGCCGAGCGGGGTAAATCCTGCGAAGCGGATGAATATATTATTTCATAAAGACTTATCAATTACCTCACCATCACTTTTTAGCCGCCAATTTAAAATCAGATAGTAAATAATATGAGCTACTAAAAAAGGATAGAAAATCATTGCAGAAAACACTAATCTCTTCAGATCTTGGATGCTGTTAATATCAATTAATGGAACAAAAAACTCTATTGATGCAGGGGTAATTATTACCATAATTGCCAGAGAACTAAGGAGTGTAAATAGTTTTCTATCAATCTTCTTTTTTTTAAGTTCAATAAAAATCATGACAACCATAGAGAATAAATTGAATAGCTGTAAATTAGAATATTGGTAGTACGCGTTAGAAACTACTGCCATTATAAAAAATAGCAATATAATAACGTAATAAGCAAACTTGATTACGGTCTCTTTTTCAATCATTGTAGTAAAAACTTTTTGTCTCTCCTTTTATTTTAGAAATCAGACTATTTTTTTTCATCCATTCATGTTTAAAGATGGTATGCTTTTATGAAGTATTAAATCACCCCAGCTACCGAACGGAATGCTTTATTATTCAACAAAATTAATCCCTTAGTGTGTGTTGTCTAACTTACGTTCATTGCCTCAAATTAACAAGAAGTAATTTATTAAACAAGCCTTTTTTATCACTGCGCAAAAGATTGAATAGAGTTCAGCGCTATTTGAGTAGCGTTAGAAATTATATCAATAGAGATAATTTCATTGAGTTAAATTACAATAATTGAAAAATCGATTGAACCACCAATTTCAATAAACAAGTCAGAAACTTTTTTTGGCATCGTAAATCCAGACATGTCATATTCTGTTGTCATTGATATGAATAGATTTATCCGTTCTCTTTTGATGCTACATTTATTTAGAGCTTCTATAAGCCGAGAATAATCATCAGTCATATCAATATCACTTATCAAGACAGTTGAAAAATTGTTGTCTTTAGATGATGATCCAATTTCAACTTGAAATTGATCATTTAGATAATGAGTAATACGATTATAGATATCCTTATTAACATTCATCAATCTTAAAGAAAAATGAATTTCATCAGATGCCCCATTCTCTCTTTTAATAACCTTCATTTTGTTTGTGTCTTTTCCCAACCCCTCTACGGAACGAAATGCTTTATTATTTAACGAAGTTAATCCTTTCGAGTGTGTTTTGTAGCCTTTCATTCATTGTCTCAAATTAACAAGAAGCATCTTGTGATGCAAACTCAGTAGTTTTTAAAACGAGTTAAAAACTCTAAGTTTTTTAAACGCAACATTTCTAAATCCTGCGAAGCGGGATCTTCTTGGTAGCGGGGACAGGGTTTGAGTGGTACGCCCGAGCTACCAATTTCCATGGAGTTTGTGCTCAGTGGTTAGTATGCCTTACTGCACCAGAAATGATTTAAGTTTCACTCCACCCTCCAAACTCTTTAAGTAAAGCTCTCTTTTAAGTGTTTCGGTTTTGTTGTGAAACGATTCTATGTGAATAAGAACAAATGGGATTCGTTTTGCAGTTGAGGTGTTTTTTCCAGCATTGTGACGAAGAAGACGCTTAGCAACATCGGAAGTAAAACCTTTGTAAAGCTTGTGGTCTTTTAAGGAATACAAAACATAAACGAAGTAGATCATACCTAAAAATAAAAAATCCAACTAAAATAAACCGATGATGAGGAGCCTATTTTCATTGCTTTCACTTTTAAGTATTGGAAAACGACTTGAATTAAATCTCACAACCCAGAAAAAACTTGAAATAAATTTAAAATAAACCTGAAGTTTTTAATTATTGGAAGCGAAAAAGCACTTTTAGATGACGTTTTTTTGCTGAAATGACTTTTTAAAAGCGAGTAAATCATCAAGAATGACCTAAAATGGATAGCCTTTTGAGTAGAAAAAGAGGAATTAAAATAGAATTGTTGAGGTGTTTTGTGGGTTGTTTGACGAGAATGTGGTCAAATAAGTAGTTGTAATAGGGCTTACTTAAAATGAAAAGACCTGATAATCAAATGATTATCAGGTCTTCTTGGTAGCGGGGACAGGACTCGAACCTGTGGCCTTCGGGTTATGAGCCCGACGAGCTACCAACTGCTCCACCCCGCACTATTGTGGTGCAAATATATATTTTGTTTCTTTGCACACAAATAAAATCTTAATAAAAATTTTTACGTGGGTCATAAAGCAGGATTTGTAAACATCATTGGCAGTCCAAATGTTGGGAAATCAACATTAATGAATGCATTAGTCGGGGAGCGATTGTCAATTATAACCTCCAAGGCTCAAACAACAAGGCATCGTATCATGGGTATTGTGAGCGATGACGATTGTCAAATAGTATATTCTGACACTCCAGGGGTGCTGAATGCAAGTTATAAGATGCATGAGGCCATGATGAAGTTTGTGCATACGGCCTTGGCTGATGCTGATATTCTTTTGGTTATTACGGACGTGTTCGAAACTAAAATGAATAATGAACAAATATTGGAGAAGTTGAAAGACATAGATACTCCAGTGATGTTGTTGATTAACAAAGTGGATTTGGTAAACCAAGAGAAAGTGCTAGATCGCATGGAATTTTGGAAAGTACAATTACCTAAAGCAGAAATTCATGCGGTTTCGGCCTTACATGAGTTTAATTTGGAAATTGTGTTGAGTCAAATTAAAAAGATGCTTCCAGAAAGCCCTGCTTTTTTTGACAAAGACGAGATGACAGATAAGTCAATGCGCTTTTTTGTAACCGAAATTATCAGAGAGAAGATTTTAGAGAATTACACCAAAGAAATACCGTACTCTTGCGAAGTGGTTTGTGAGGCATACAAAGACGAAGGACATATTGTTCATATTCGTGCCGAAATCATTGTGATGCGTGACACCCAGAAGGGTATTATCATTGGTCATAAAGGAGAACGATTAAAGAAAGTTGGGACAGACAGCCGAATAGACATCGAAAAGTTTATTGACAATAAAGTGTTTTTAGATTTGCATGTGCGGGTTGATAAGGACTGGAGAGATAAAGAAAACAAACTGAAAAAATACGGGTACACACAGTAAATGGGAAATATTGTAGCAATTGTTGGAAGACCAAATGTTGGTAAGTCAACACTTTTTAATCGCTTAACCGAATCACGCAGCGCAATTGTTGATCCAACTTCTGGTGTAACAAGAGACCGTCATTATGGAAAAGTAGATTGGTGTGGTGAAGAATTCAGTGTCATAGACACAGGTGGATACACACACGGAACAGACGATACGTTTGAAACTGAGATTCGTCGTCAAGTAGAATTGGCTATTGAAGAATCAGATCTCATCATATTTATGGTGGATGCTTTAAACGGTGTCACTGATTTTGATGAAACGATTGCAGAAATGCTTCGTCGATCAAAGAAAAAGATAGT
Source organism: Flavobacteriales bacterium (assembly GCA_047634195.1). Taxonomy (GTDB): domain Bacteria; phylum Bacteroidota; class Bacteroidia; order Flavobacteriales_D; family Luteibaculaceae; genus JBLIDJ01. The sequence goes on along the minus strand of JBLIDJ010000012.1, from coordinate 8,737 downwards.
ACTAGCTGCTAACAAAATTGATACCTCGGATAAAGAATATTATACCGCTGATTTTTACACCCTTGGGTTAGGAGAGGTTTTTCCATTATCGGGATCAAACGGACATGGCTCAGGAGATTTACTTGATGAGGTAGTGAAGAGTTTGGAGTCTAAGAAAAACGATAACGAAGAAGGAGTTCCAAAGTTTGCAATTGTAGGGAAACCTAACGTAGGCAAATCGTCCTTAATTAACGCCCTTACAGGCACCGAACGTAATATTGTGACCGAAATATCGGGGACAACAAGAGACTCTATCAATACCCGCTACAAATCGTTTGGGTTTGATTTCTTCTTGGTCGATACTGCTGGGATTCGTAAGCGTGCCAAAGTACATGAAGACATTGAGTTTTATTCGGTTGTACGTTCTATGCGTACCATTGAAGAAAGTGATGTGTGTTTGATGTTGGTAGATGCTCAAGACGGCTTTGAAAAACAAGATTTGAACATTTTTTACATGGTTGAAAAAGCCAAAAAAGGAATTGTTATTCTGGTAAACAAATGGGACCTTGTTGAGAAAGATAGCGCAAGCATGAAAGAGTTTGAGGACAAAATACGCGAACGTATTGCTCCTTTCACCAATGTGCCCATCGTTTTTACCAGTGCTTTGACCAAACAACGAATTCATAAAGCATTGGAAACGGCGGTAAAAGTGTATCAAAGTAGAACACAAAAAATACCTACTTCCAAAATAAACGAGATTATGTTGGCTGCGATAGAACATTATCCACCGCCAGCTATTAAAGGAAAATATGTGCGTATTAAGTATGTGATGCAATTGCCTACTTATACCCCAGCATTTGCATTTTTCTGTAATTTACCACAATACATCAAGGATCCATACAGAAGATACTTGGAAAATCAATTACGAGATCATTTCGATTTTGAAGGAGTTCCTATTAGAATTTTCTTCCGTAAGAAATAACTAAAAAAAGCAATTTTGATTTTCAAAATTGCTTTTTTTTTATCCTAATAACAGGTGATTCAAAATCTATCCTTTTTTAGAGGCCTTTTTTTTACCTGTAATGCTTCCAATGAGTAAAATCTCATTTTTAATGGCATATTTTATCAGTTCAATTTGATTGTGAACATTCAATTTCTTATAGATTTCTTTTTTGTACGATTTTACTGTGTTTATAGTAAAACCAGTAAGATGAGTCATCTGGGTTGAGCTCATTCCTTCGCAGATAAGTCGTATGAGTTTTTGTTCTAATTCTGACAGTTTAAGATCTGTCTTTTTTACAGAAGGTTTGGTTTCTAATAAAGCAATTATTTCTTCACTTTTAAAGGTCTCGCCAACACTGGCATGTTTCACAGCTGCTATGATTTCTTTCGGTGATGATGTTTTTAAGACAAAACATTTGGCTCCCAATAAACTCATTTGTTTGATCATTGTTATACTACTAAATGAAGTCAATATCACCACATTTAGTTTGTCTAAATACGGGGTCATATTTTTCAATACGTCATCTCCGTTTATGCCCGGTAAACTAAAGTCTAGCAATAAAACTTCAAATGAAAGGATGTTCATTCTGAGGTATTCAAGAAACGATTCTCCCGATTGGAATGTTTCTTTTACACTAATACGCGGATCGAGTGCCAAAATGCTTTTTATACCACTCACTACAACCTCATGATCGTCGACAATGCCTACGTTGATAATATTTTCGCTCATCTATTTTTTTTGAAAAGGCAAGTTAATATTTATTACAATTCCTTGGTTATGAGGAGTAGTAACATTAAATTCAGTATGAATACTCCTCGCTCTGTTACTTATGTTGGTAAGCCTGTTTCTTTTTTTAATGGTTGATTCAGGCAAATTAATGCTTAAGCTATTGGCGGAAACAGATACGTTTACACCAGTCTCACCAAAGCATAAACGTACAATTATTTTATTTGCTTTACGGTACTTTTTTTATTCCTTCTTAGCAAATTCGGTAAAACTCTATGGACACGTGTATGGATATGAGCATGTTGCCTTCCGATTTTAAAAATAGCGAGCTTAAACCCGCAAGAAGGAATAGATGCTATTGCATAAGGCGGGTTTATGCTCAAAAGAAGCACCACCATATTTCCTGCATATTTGGTTCATAGATCTTTGAACTCAGCTTTTTCGAAAAGGTAAATTAATATTAATGATAGCACCTTCGTTTGGTGCGGTAGTCACCTTAAACTCGGCGTGAACGCTCCTAGCCCTGTTGCTCATGTTCGTGAACCCGTTTCTGCTGTTGGTACGTGTGTCAGACAAGTCCATGCCTATGCCGTTGTCGGATACATAAAGGTTTACGCCCATTTTGTTGTTTGACAAATTGACCACGATGTTACTTGCTTTGCTATATTTCAATGCGTTTGTTAATGCTTCTTGGCAAATGCGGTAAAACTCTAACGATACATGAGTGGATAAGAGGTTTTCGCCATCCGCTTTAAAAACAACAGACAATTCATCTGAAACGTTAAACGAATTGCACATACGTTCTATGTTTTCGCTCAGCTTAAACGACGAATTGGAAGTGTCTGTTAGCTCATGACTCAGTTCTCTTAACTCTTTGTTTGTTGCTTCTATTAAGTTGATGAGTACACTTATTTCTTCTGTTTTTTTAGTACTGAGTTTAGTTGTTTCAATAATGTTTTCTGCGTGCATTTTCAGCGCACCCATGCTGTTGCCAAAATGGTCGTGCAAGTATATGGCTATGCGTTTGCGCTCAGAATCTTGGCCTACACTCAATGCTTTGGTGGTTTCATTTTCATTTTTCAGGGTTAGCAAAGTCATTTTTTGATTTTTGGCTACGATTCCTTGTTTTAGTTTCAGTACCGCTTTTTGTTTCGAGAGCTTCATAGACCGCATAATACTCAGTACAAACAAGAACCCAAATACTATGAGACCAATCACCCAATTTCGTTGTGCGGTGGTTTTGTCTATGTTTAGTTGTTGCAATTCTGCCGCTAGGTTCAATTCTTTTATTTCTTTTTCACGCTCTTTTGTTTCGTATTTTTCTTGCAACAAAGCAATTTCTATTGTTTGGTCTATGTTCATACGTTCATACTCCAATAAATCAAATTTTTTGAAGAAATACAAGGCTTTTTTGTGCTGTCCTAAGGCTTCATACGTTTCTGCCAAGTTGAAGTAAAAAATATACAAATTGGAATTGCTAGAATCTATTCGTTCTAGTATGTCAGTTGCTTTTTGTAGGTGCGTGAGTGCTTGAGTGTGTTTATGTTGAGACTGGTACAAAATGCCAATGTTGTTGTACAAGTAGCTCGTTCCTATGCTGTCGTAGTTGCTTTGATAGTACTGTAGTGCTTTGTTATAATAAGACAAAGAGGAGGCGTAATCGTTTGTTTCCTCATAAATAGCGGCTAATGAATTGTATGTGTTAATTAACCAGTCGGTTAGACCTAAAAATTGATAAATTTCCAAAGCCTTTAAGTCATCTTTTAAAGCAGCAGCAAAGTCTGGTTCAATATAACTCATTTCCAAATCACTTTGCTTTCGGAAGTATTGGGCCAACAAAAATTGTGAATTTAATAGCGTAGCAGAAGCTTTGTAACGAGCAATGTATTTTTTCTCAGTTTTAGTGTCATTTTGATAGTCAAACAACGTAATCAATGAAATGTAGGCTATAGTTTTTACAATTTCGTTGTTGTCTTCATCTGCCAAACTGAGGCTTTTGTGTAATAAACGAAGAGCTTCTGGAAACTGATTCATTTTTATGAGTTGATCACTCAATTTTACCAAACCAACAGCTTTGCGAGAGGAGTTTATGGCAGGGTTGTTTAAGAGGGAATTTTTTACGTGTTGTATGGCAGCCGTGTCAAGCGTTACTTCTTTTATTTGTTTTAGGTAGAGGTGAAAAGGTCGATCGCACATCTCTTCCTGTTTTTGATCTTCAAGTAATAATGCGATAGATTCGCCAAACAATAGTTGCATATCGTTTTTTAGCGCGTGTTTGTCACAATCGGATAGGCTGTCGGGAAGGATGGCTGTGTTGGGAAGTTGTTTTTGAATAAGCATGTTTTCCAGCTGAGGCATGGCGTAGCCCAGCAAAAAGGAAGGTTCTTGGGCTTTTGTAGAGAGAAAAGTATTACACAAAATAAGAAAAACCATCCATCTTTTTGACATATTCAAAGGTCTAAATTTTGGAAGGTAATATTACTAGTTTTTTTGTTTTTTTCAAGCATATAACCATCAAACATACCTAAATAGCCTGTTTATTCATTGGCTAGTCCATATTTTTTAGTAGGTCGTATGTCAATACAATCATGGGTGTTTAATTTTCATGATTCAAAGCTTTTTATGTATTCAATACCCATGGTGTTTTGATGACAATACCTTTCTTGTTAGTTGCTTTCACGTTTTTTGAAAAGGCAAATGAACCATAATGGTGGTGCCTTCGTTTGGTGCGGTAGTCACATTAAATTCGGCATGAACACTCCTAGCCCTGTTGCTCATGTTCGTGAATCCGTTTCCGCTATTGGTACTTGTGTCAGATAAGTCCATGCCTATGCCGTTGTCGGTAATGGAGAGGATAACACCTTTTTTGTCTTCTGTTAAGTTTACCGCTATGCTGCTTGCTTTGCTGTATTTCAATGCGTTTGTTAGTGCTTCTTGGCAAATGCGGTAAAACTCTAACGATACGTGCGTAGATAAGAGGTTTTCGCCATTCGCTTTAAAAACAACAGACAATGTATCTGAAACGTTAAACGAATGACACATGCGTTCTATGTTTTCACTCAGCTTAAACGACGAGTTGGAAGTGTCTGTTAGTTCATGACTCAGTTCTCTTAACTCTTTGTTGGTTGCTTCTATTAAGTTGATGAGTACTCTTATTTCTTGTATTTTATCAGTACTGAGTTCATGTGTTTTAGCAATGTTTTCGGCATGCATTTTTAGTGCACCCATGCTGTTGCCAAAATGATCGTGCAAGTATATGGCTATGCGTTTTCGCTCAGAATCTTGGCCCACACTTAGTGCTTTGGTGGTTTCGTTTTCGTTTTTAAGGGTTAGCAAGGTTAGTTTTTGGTTTTTCTCAAAAATTCCTTGCTCTAGTTTTAGTACTTCTTTTTGTTTCGCAAGTTTCATGGAGCGCATAATACTTATCGCAAACAAGAACCCAAACACTATGAGTCCTATTACCCAGTTTCGTTGGGCGGTGGTTTTGTCTATGTTTAGTTGTTGCAACTCTGCAAAAAGGCCAAGTTCTTTTATTTCTTTTTCCCGTTCTTTGGCATCATATTTTTCTTGTAGTTGCGCTATTTCCTTAAGTTGGTCTTTGTTCATGCGCTCGTACTCCAACAAATCAAATTTTTTGAAGTAGGTTAACGCTTTTTCGTACTGCTCCAATGCCTCGTATGTCTCCGCTAAGTTGTAATAACAAACATACAAATTGGAATTACTAGAATCTATACTTTCTAATATGTCCGTGCCTTGTTGAAAATAGGAGAGTGCTTGTGCATGTTTTTCTTGCGCTTGATACAAGGTGCCAATGTTGTTGTACAAGTAACTCATGCCAATGCTGTCGTGTGAACTTTCTCGGTTTTTTAGAGCTTTATTGTAGTAGGTAATAGACTTGGTGTATTCCTTTTTTTCTTCATAAATAGAGCCTAAAGAATTGTACACGCCAGCAATATTTTCGGGCAAACCCAACAGTTCATATGTCTCCAAAGCTTTTAAATCTGCTGTAAGAGCAGAGTCGAGCGATGGTTTTTTGTAACTCATTTGAAGGATACTTTTCCTTTGTAATGTTTTGGCCATCATGTACCGCGAACTTAAGCGCCTGGCCGACTCTTCGCTAAGCATTATGTGTTTTAGTTCGTTTTTAGTATCTATTTGCTGATTATATAATTCGATAAGGGATAAGTATGCTAGGTTTTTGCTTACATCGTTTTGGCATGATTCGGCCAGCGCAATGCCTTCTTGCAACAATAGAAGTGCTTGCGCAAAGAGGTTCGTCTTAATTAATTTATGGCCCAACGCGATTAAACCTATGACCTTGTACGAAGCATGCAGTGTAGCATTGTCCAACAATAAGTTTTTGGCTAAGGTGAGAGAATTGCTGTCGAGCGATAGGGTGTTTATTTGATTGATCCACAAGTCAAACGGCCTGTCGCAAGCTTGGTTGTGTGTAGGGATTTCAATCAGTGTTTTGACAGATTCGCCAAACAAAAGTTCAAAATCGTGCAAGAGGGCTTCTTGTTGGCAAACATCCAAACTATCGGGTAATACAGGGCTGTTGAAAAATTGTTTCTGGATAAACATTTTTTCTACTTCAGGCATAGAAAAGCCCAACAAAAACGGGTATTGTTGGGCTTTTGCGTGTAGCAACATACTCAATAAAAAAAGAATAATCACTAATTTTTTTGACATTCTTAAGGTTCTAGTTAAAACTTTTTTCGCAATTTTTTCTGAACTCTTCTTCGTTCTCTCTCTTTGGTTTCACCATCGCCGGTGTCTACCAAACCTACATGTACCCAAAGGTCAGAGCCATCATCATCGGCACCGTATTCTAGCTCAACAATATGAATAAAATCTGGAATTAACGAACAAACCGCACTAAAAGACACATCGCCGGGTAAAATAGATTCCAGTACTTGCGCATTTTGTATGGATATGGTGTGGTGCAAGTCACTCCCTGCAGGGGTTGGTACGTCGTCGGGCACACCTACATAATCACTTTTTATTATGTGACAAGAGTTTGGTACTTTAATTACGACCAATAATTTAAATTCATCCAGAATAAAGACTGGTTCAAAATATTCCATTGTTATTTTTTTTATGGTTATTACTTATTTATTTTCCTAAGGTAAAAACACCCATGTATTTTCTAATCGGTGCTTCGCCTTCAAATCTTACTCTCAGTGTCCAAGTATAGGCGGCCAGTTGGGCTGCTTTGTTTTTGTATATGCCGTCCCATCCTATGCCATACTCTTCGGTTTTGAAGACCAACGCTCCCCATCGGTCGAATATAAGGAACTCATACAAGTTAACAGCCCTATTACTCAATACAGGAGAAAAAACATCATTGATGTTGTCGTCATTGGGAGTAAAAAAGTTGGGAACAAACACTAGGTTCTCATCTTCAATAATTAGGTTTTTGCAGATTGTGTCAGGGCATCCAAAGTTGTTGTCGGCTGCCAAGCATATTTGGTACCTACCCTCAGGCATAGGTGGAAATGTTAAGTAAGGAGAAGGTTCTGTTTTTATACCCAATGAATCTATGGTCCATTCAAAACTTTCGGCATAGGTCGAAAGGTTTATTAATTGTGTTTTGGGCAACAAAGCTTCTACTCTGTTAGGGCTTATTTCAAAATCTGCGTTTGCACTTTGGTTCACAGTTAGTAGCTCTTCGCCATGATAGGCGCATCCGTACATATCTTCTAAATCTAATGTAATGGTGTAATCACGGGCAAATTTCCACTCATAATAAGGAGTGTCGTCGTATGGTTTACTAGATTTCCCTTCGCCAAAGTCCCAAACAGCATTGTTGAAGTTGCCAACCGTTGTGTTTTTTAGTAAGGCTGTATGTGGAGTACATCCCACGTTTTCTGGCAATGAAATAGTAACGTCAATTGGATCTGGCACTATGACAGTAACTTTATCGCTAAGAGTAGTTCCACAATCATCTGTAATATCTAATGTGTAGGTAGTGGTTGTTATTGGTTCTACAAACCAGTTAGGTGTGTTTTCGGTTACTCCGTTGCTCAAGTTTGTCCACAAATAATTGTAAGTAGGAACACCTCCACCAACTGCGGAGCTCAGTATTCCAGAGTCTCCATTACATATATGGGTTGGTGCAGTAGGTACAATTTGCAAATCGTCGGGTACTGTTACCCACACACACTCTTTGGTAGAAGAAGGGCAACCATTTTCGTCTTTCGCATACACACAATATTCGCTGTCTTCAGTGGGTGTAACGTTGTAGTTATCTACTTGCAATGTGTCTGTTCCGTTGTCCCAGAAATAGGTGAAGTCGCCATTTCCACCCGTTGCTTCAGCGCTTAAAATTACTGCTGTGTTTGGGCAAATAAATTGGTCAGGTGAGATGTTCACCCAAGTGATGGGACTGAGTCCTGTGATGTCCATGGTTGTGTCAGCCGTACATCCATTTATGTCTTCTGCTATTATTTCATACAAGTTGCTACCCGGCAAATAATGCATATTCAAAAACACAGCGGTGTCTTGCCAAGGATACGCAACACGTGAGCCTAGGATGTACTTTATTCCACCAATTGCTTGAACACGAATTTCGCCGTCCTTGTTTTCAAAACATAGTTCTTTTATGACATCAACAAAATTGAAATGAAATAAAGGGGGAGCTGCGAGTGTGAAATTAGCGACTGTTTGACAAGCCAATGCGTCTGTGATTTCAACCTCGTAATTGCCTGGCCCAAGGTCGCTAATAGCATCAGATTCCTCGCCGTCGAGCCATTGATAGGTGTAGTTTCCATACCCACCACTTACGATTACATTGAGTGTGCCATTAAGGTTGTTGTGGCATGTAATCTCCGTTTGGTTTTGTGTTATACTAAACGGCTCTGGCAAGGTGAACGTAATTTGTTCGTTAACCGCAGCTGAGCAATACGTACCAGTTATACTATCGAAAAGTATGGTGATGGTTGTCGTTGGGAAAAAGTCTTTAGTTTCATTGTTGTTTAGTGAAGGAAGAAGACCTTCTGAACTGTTCACAGAAAAAGGACCGGTACC